>CAZILI010000386.1:0-4145 GCA_964539965.1 uncultured Burkholderiales bacterium
AAGCGATTTCGTTCCGGCGACGAGAGCGACAGTGTTAAGCGCGCCATCCACTTGACCATCAACGGCGTGGCCGCGGGGCTGCGCAACAGCGGGTAGCAGCCGGCGCGCCGGCTATTTCTTCACTTTAGCGCGCGCCTTGCGCTTTTCGTTCTTCGCGCTCAAGCGCTTCTTGCCGTACGAACCGGCGTTGATCTTGCCTTTGCGGCTGCGAATGTCGCCTCTGCCCATGGGTGCCTGCCTTTGCGTTTCGGGAAAGGGGCGATTCTAGCAGGCTCGCTCGCCCGCTTGACGCCCCCCATGAACCCGCCGGCCGTGCCTACGGTGCCGTAATAGCGACGCTGAAGCTTCCAAGCGCGCCCCCGCCGATCGCGTTGCCGGCGACATCCACCACCTTGCCGGCGTTTTGCATGATGGTATAGGTGCCGTTCGCGCGTGCATCCCATCGGCCGTTGGGCGGGATCAGCTGGTAAGTCGCGAGCCGTGGCGTGCCGTTGCTGATCGCGTTGACGCCGACTAAGAACACCGGCAGGACGTTTCCGTTCGGGTCCTGAACGCTCACGTCGTCGTTGTTGACGCTCATCATGTCGACGGCGGCGTTGTCGCGATAGGTGACCGTGAACAACTGCTTGGTCGCTCCTGCGCGTGTGACGGCCGGCACGCGGCTGAGCGTAGCCGTCGGGCCGGCCGTCTCGAATTCGACCGCGCCGATGTCGCACTTGGCGTCGCGCTTAAGCCCGCGCTGATCACGACCTCTCACGGGTGCTTTGGAGCAATCGGCGCCTGCGTCGATCGCCGGACTGCCTGGCAGCAAGCCGTGCGTGAGAATCGAGGCGCCGTTGTTGGCGAGCGGGCCGAGCTTGGGATCACCGCTGAAGGCGGCGCCGCAGGAACCGTCGGCGACGAAGTTGTTGAGGTTGGTATTGATTGAGCCGGCGTCGACCACGCAATCGCCGCCAGTACTGTCGGCGATGATGACGTTGGTCATGGTTAATGCGCCAGCGCGGTGAAAGATCGCGCCGCCGGAAGCAAGTTCCGACCGATTACCCGCGAACGTGCTGTTGACGATGGTGGCGTTGAAGGAGTTGTTGAAGATGGCCCCACCTTCTGCAACAGCGCTATTGCGCGAGATGGTCGCGTTGACGAGTGTAAGACTGCCCCCGTTGCCGACGATCGCGCCGCCGCGATTCGCCGAGTTCCCTGCCATGGTCGTGTTGAGCAGGCTCAGGTTGCCGCCGTTGTTGAACACCGCACCGCCAGTGCCGCTGGAATTGCCGATCAACGAGCTGTTGACAAAGCTGAGCGTCCCGAGGTTGAAACTTGCGCCCTGCAAGGTGTTCCCGGACAGCGTGCTGTTGACGACGGTGGTACTCCCGACGTTGAAGATCGCGCCGGTGACGGAAAACGAATTTGCGAGCGTCAACCCGCGCAGCGTCAGTTTGCCTGTTGCGGTAACCCCGAGCAAACCAAACGCAGGCGTGTTCGGCGCCGAAGCGCGCTCGATCACGGTGCGGCTGCCTTGCAAGGTCATCGCGGTCGACACCGGCGGCAAGCCCAAGAAGAAGCCGTTCTCGACCCGGTCCGGCACCACCGTTTTGAGGGTGTAGGTGCTTGCCGTTGCCAATATGATTACGTCGGCGCCGCTGCCCGCCGGGCAGTCGGGATGAACGGCCGCGTCCGCGGTGGCGTTCTCCATCGCTTCGATCAGCGAGCACAAACCGTTGTCATTGATTTCGACTTCCGCCGCGCGAACGAACATCGTCGCTGCGTGGGCACTGTGAAGAGCGCCGAGGCAGGCGAGGGCGATCGGCATAGCGAAACGCCGGCCGCGATCGAGATAGCATTTGGTCTTCGTTGGCGATGCAGTCATGAGTTTTCTCCTCGGAAGGTTGAGTTCGATGTAGGGAGCGCGCTGCCCCCTTTCGCGAGAGCGCATCGCAAACGACATGCCACGCGCGCAGAGCGACTGCAATCGCCAATGCCTTCAGGGGATTAGAGTCGAACGTGCGACATCCTGAGCGAGATGGAGATGCGACGCGAGTTGACAGGACCGCGACAAAGGTCGCAGCCATGAGGCGCGATGCTGAGACTCGTGAATCTACTTCGATTCCGGAGCGCGAAGCGGGTCCCTTCTTGAGGGCGCCCGAGCGACATGATACGGTGGGAGCTTTATCGCTCTCCGTGCTTGCCTAGCCTATGGAAACCACCGACCTCCACCGCGACCTGATCGTCTTCGACGGCCTCATTGTGGCCAACTTCGGGCGCGACGTGTTCGAGGACATGCGGCGCGGCGGCCTGACCGCGGCCAACTGCACCTGCTGCGTGTGGGAAGGGTTCCGCGACGCGCTGAACAACGTACTGCGCTGGAAGCGCTGGTTTCGCGAACATGCCGATCTGATCACGCAGGTGTACACCACGGCCGACATCGCGCGCGCCAAGCGCGAAGGAAAGACCGGCATCGCGCTCGGCTGGCAGAACTTGAGCGGCATCGAGGACCAGATCGGCTACCTCGAGTTGTTCAAGCAGCTCGGCGTGGGCATCATGCAGATCGCCTACAACACGCAGAATCTGGTCGGCACCGGCTGCTACGAAAGCCGCGACGCCGGGCTATCCGACTTCGGCCACGAGGTGATTGCGGAGATGAACCGGCTGGGCATCCTGTGCGATCTCTCGCATGTCGGGGCGAAAACCAGCGAGGACGTGATTAAGGCCTCCAAGCAGCCGTGTGCCTACACGCACTGCCTGCCAGCGGCGTTGAAGGCGCACCCACGCAACAAGAGCGATGAGCAGCTGCGCTTCATCGCTGAGCACGGCGGGTTCGTCGGCGTCACCATGTTCCCGCCGTTCCTCAAGCGCGGCACCGCGGCGACGGTCGACGACTACGTCGAAGCGATCGAGTACGTGATCGACCTCTGCGGCGAGGACCAGGTGGGATTCGGCACCGACTTCACGCAGGGCTACGGGCACGAATTCTTCGACTGGATCACACACGACAAGGGCTATGCGCGCAAGCTTACCGAGTTCGGCGATATCGTCAACCCCGCAGGGATGCGCGAGATCAAGGACTATCCCAATCTCACCGCGGCGATGGGTCGGCGCGGCTGGAAAGAGGCACGCATCCGCAAGGCGATGGGCGAGAACTGGGTGCGCCTGCTGAAGGAAGTGTGGGGCGCCTGAGATGGGCCGACCCCAAGTCCCGATCGAAGTCGACGACGCCACCGGCGTCTGGAGCGTGGACGGCATGCCGATGATCCTGGTGCCGCGGCACTTCTTCGTCAACAACCATCTCGCGATCGAAGCGGCACTCGGCGATGCGAAGTACGCAGAGCTGCTGTTCGCAGCGGGCCATCGCTCGGCCTACGTCTGGTGCGAGCAGGAAGCGCGCACCCACGGCCTGCAAGGCGCCGAGGTGTTCCACCACTACATGAAACGCCTCTCGCAGCGTGGGTGGGGGCAGTTCACGGTCGAGCAGTTGGAGCCTGAGAGCGGGCGCGCGCGTGTAGCGGTAGCCAACTCGGCTTTCGTCCTGGCGCACACCGGCGCCCCGCGCCGGACCTGCTACATGTTCCGCGGTTGGTTCGCCGGCGCGCTGGAGTTCGGCGGCAGCCAACTCGGGCAACACCACCAGCTCGCCTGCGAGGAAGCGCAGTGCGCGGCCGAGGGGCGGCACGATCGCTGTGTGTTCGAGACTGCACCGAAGCCTGATCGCTGATCTCTGTAGTACGCAGCTGCGGGTTGACGATGCATCCGGAAGGCCTCGACTCAAGAACATGTGCGGTCACCCACGGTTGCAATGACTCGCCCAGCACCTCAGAGTCGATCGCAGATGTGATTCCGAAAGCGGAACTAGCCATTCCAAGCATCCACGTGCAGTTTGGGCGCGGCGAAAATTGCTCGTTCAAGGTCTCGTGCGCTGACGAGCGGTACGCCGCGATAGTTGCGTTCAAGTTACGCGAAGAAGCTGGTACGCGATTTGTGGCGCCGACGTGCGGGCGAGCAGCGAAATCTTCCGTAAACCCAACGCTCGATCTCTACCAACGGGAGATTGCCTGCCTTCCAGATGCAAATCTAATCGCAACCCTTGCATTGCTCCAATTCCCATCTCTCGGAAAAGATGCGAGCATGTGAAGATGTTTGCCAAGAACTTC
>CAZILI010000387.1:0-4132 GCA_964539965.1 uncultured Burkholderiales bacterium
GGTTCAAAGACCACGTCGCCTACACCCTGTCGAAGTACGGCATGAGCATGTGCACCTTGGGTATGTCCGCCGAATTCGCGCAAGACGGTATCGCCGTGAACTCGCTATGGCCACGCACCTTGATCGCCACGGCGGCGGTGGAGACCTTCTTTGCCGCCGCGCTGCCCGCCAGCCGTACACCCGAGATCATGGCCGATGCCGCCTACGCGATCCTGGTCAAACCGAGTCGCTCCGTGACGGGCAATTTTTTCGTCGATGAAGACCTGCTGCGCGCCGAGGGCGTGCAAGAGTTCTCGCGCTATGCCGCGTCGCCCGGAACGCCTCTGAAAACCGATATTTTCCTAGACTAGGAAGCTCGCTCAGCGCTTGCGCAGCAAGAACAAGTATTCCTTGTTCACTTCGGCGGCGTACACCAACTCATGGCCGGTCTGTTTGGCGAACGCCTGGAAGTCTTTCATCGCGCCGGGATCGGTCGCGACGATCTTGAGCACGTCGCCTGGGCTCATGTCCGTCAGCGCCTTTTTCGTGCGCAAAATCGGCAGCGGGCAGTTGAGACCGCGCGTATCGAGTTCCCTGTTGAACTGCATCAACTTCTCCGACAGCTGAGTAGGCATAGACGAGGCCGGCTAGTGCGCGATTATAGCCAGACCGTGCGAGGCGAGGCGAGTTGTCCTATGAGCCTCGCCAGTGGCCCGACTTGCCGCCCGTCTTCTCGACTAGGCGCACACCCTCCATGCGCATCCCGCGATCCACCGCTTTCACCATGTCATATACCGTCAGCAGCCCTATCTGCACCGCCGTCAGCGCTTCCATCTCGACGCCGGTTCGGCCGAAAGACTCCGCGGTCGCATGACAGTCCACCGCGTTCGCTTGTGCGTCGATCGCAAACTCCACCGCCACCCGGGTCAGCGCGATCGGATGACACAGCGGAATCAACTCCCACGTGCGTTTGGCCGCCTGGATCGCCGCGATGCGTGCCACGCCCAGCACGTCGCCCTTCTTCGCGCCGCCTTGGGCGATCAGCGCCAAGGTCGTCGGCAGCATCACGATGCGCCCGGTCGCGCGCGCCACGCGATGCGTATCGGCTTTCTCGCCCACGTCAACCATGTGAGCTTGGCCTCGTTCATCGAAATGCGTCAGTTCGCCGGTCATAGAGGAAACGCAGATGTTGGCGCCGCGGGAACTCACGGCGCAACGGCGTTATCATAACATCATGAGATTGGCCCCACCCCTGCTCGCGCTCTCGCTTGCTCTAGGCAGCGCCTTTGCCGCGGAGAACCTGCCCGATCTGGGCGAAAGCTCCCAGGCTGGTCTGTCCATCCAACAAGAGCGGGCCCTGGGCGCCAAGATCATGGAAGAGGTGCGCAGCGACAAGAACTACTACGAAGACGCCGAAGTCACCGATTACATTCAGAACATAGGCGCGCGGCTGGTGTCGGTGAGCGATGACGCCGGACGCGACTTCGAGTTCTTCATGATGAGCGACAACACGCTCAACGCATTCGCGCTACCCGGGGCCAATATCGGTGTGCATACCGGCCTCATCTTGGCGGCGCAAAGCGAGTCGGAGCTTGCCGCCGTGCTGGCGCACGAAATCAGTCACGTCACGCAGCGCCACATCGCCCGGCAAGTCGCCGGCGAGGGGCAGCGCCAGTTGACCTCGTTGGCGGCCTTGGTGGTGGCGATCTTGGCGGCGCGCTCCAATACCCAAGTCGCCCAGGCGGCGGTCGCCACCGCGCAGGCGTCGGCGATCCAATCACAGCTCGATTACACACGCGAGTACGAGCGCGAAGCCGACCGCGTCGGCTTGCAGCTGTTGTCCCACGCTAAGTTCGACACCAGCGGGATGGCGACCTTTTTCGAGCGCATGCAGCGCTTTAACCGGGTATACGACAGCAACGCGCCGCAGTATCTACGTACCCACCCGGTCACGACGGAACGTATCGCCGACATTCAGAATCGCCTGTCCAAGCTGCCTTATCGCCAAGTAATCGACGGACTGGATTTCCAGTTGGTGCGCGCCAAACTGCGCGCCACGACGCTCGCGCCCAAAGATGCGTTGCGCACCTTTGAGGAGGCGGTGCGCGAAAGAGCGCCCAACGCCGATGCGGCCACGCGCTACGGCTTCGCGCTCGCGCTGCTGCGCACGCATAACCCGGCACGCGCCGAAGAAGAGCTCGAGCGTGCCCGCGCCGCCGCGCCGCAAGGCCATCCCATGCTGGAGAACCTGGCGGCGCAGATCAAGCGCGAGGCCAAGCAGCCCGCCGCCGCGCTCGACATCTATCGTCAAGCGGCCAAGCGCTACCCCGACAGCCGCGCGCTCACCTATGGCTATGTCGAGAGCTTGCTCGAAGCGCGCCAGGCGCAGCAGGCGCTTGCGTTCCTGAGCGATCGGCTCGCACTTACCACTTCGGATGCGAGCCTGCACGAACTGCAGGCCAAGACCTATGCTCAACTCGGCAAGCGCCTGCTCGAGCACCAAGCGCAAGCCGAAGCCTACGTGCGCCGCGGCAATCTCTCGGCCGCGATCGATCAGCTGCAAATCGCCGTCAAGAGCGGCGACGGCGACTTCTACCAGCAGTCGAGCGCGGAGGCGCGGCTGCGCGAACTGAAGATCCTGCTCGCTCAGCAGAAGCAAAAAGGTGGCTAGCCGCGCGCTGGCAAGAGTCGCCGCGGCCGCCTTGCTCGCGCTTCGCCTGACGGCCGCGCATGCCGGCGAGCCGGCCGATTCCGCATCCGGCGGACGCGAGCTCGCTGTTTCGACCGCCAAGGGAAACTGCCTCGCTTGCCATCAAATGCCGGGCGACGCCGAGGCGATCAGCTCGGCCAATATCGGCCCGCCGCTCATCGCGATGCGCGAGCGCTTTCCCGAGCGCGAGCGTCTGCGCGCCCAAATCTGGGATGCCACGCGCAACAATCCGCAAACGGTCATGCCGCCCTTCGGCAAGCACCGAGTCCTGAGCGAGGAGGAAATTGATAAAATTACTGATTACATTCATGGTTTGTAACGCACGATGAGCAATCCCCGTAGAAGCTTCCTGCGAAGCCTGGCGACGCTGGCCGGCTGGATGGCCGTCGGCGCGCTCGCGCCGCTGCGAGCGCTCGCACAAGAATGGAACAAGAACGCGTTCGAGGCGCGGACCTTGCCGGAGGCGCTGAAGAACGCGCATCTGCCGACCGCCCTCGAAAGCAAGGACATCGCCATCAAGGCACCCGATATCGCGGAGAACGGCGCCGTCGTGCCGGTCGAGATCAACTGCAAGATTCCGGACACGCGGCACATCTACATCTTCGCCGAGAAGAACCCCCAACCGATGGTCGCCGATTTCGCGCTCGCCGAAGGGGTCGAAGCCTATATATCCACCCGCATCAAGATGGGCGAAACCTCCAACATCCGTGTGATCGTTGCCGCCGGCGGCAAGCACTATTTCGCCAGCAAAGAGGTCAAAGTCACCATCGGCGGTTGCGGCTAGGAAAGACAAGACAGCCATGGCCGATCCGATGAAAATCCGCGCCCAAGTCGCGGGAGACCTTGCCGACATCAAGATTCTGATGCAGCACCCGATGGAGACAGGCCGCCGCAAAGAAGCGAGCGGCGAGCTGGTCCCGCTGCACATCATCCAGCACGTCACCGCCACTCTGAACGGCAAGCTGGTCCTCGACGCGCAGTGGGGGCCGTCGATCTCGAAGAATCCGTTTCTCGGTTTTCGCGTCAAGGGAGCCAAAGTTGGCGATGAGCTGGTCGTCACATGGGAAGACAACAAGGGCGACAAGCGCACCGACAAGGCCAAGCTCGAGGCCAAGCCCGGCTGAGCGTGGCATTGGAGCGCCTACTCATCCGGACGGGATTTCGCGCGCGTAGCACGACGAGGCGGCGTTGGGCGATCGCTTGCGCCTTCGCGCTGCTGCCGGTGCTCGCGCCGGCGATGGGCCCGAGCGGCGCCACGCCGGAGGCCGAGCGGCAGTTTCTGCTCGATCTGTACGGGAAGAAATTCCCCTCTCACAAGCCGGAAGACTACGTGCTCGGTGCGCTCATGTTCAGCGAAGATGCGCGCGGCCAGTACGACAGCATCATGGAATTCCCGCCGTTCGCGAACGTCATCGACGAAGGAAAATCGATCTGGGAGCGGCC
>CAZILI010000388.1:0-4130 GCA_964539965.1 uncultured Burkholderiales bacterium
GCAAGCCGTCCTTGCGCAGCTCGGTCACACACGCCCACGCATGGCCGGACAACAGCAGCTTGAGCATCTCCTCCAGCAGGCGCGCCTTCGGCACATGCGTGAGCAGCGGCGCCAGCTCGCGGATCGGCTTGCGCACCGCCGGATCCATGGTGAGCTCGAGCTTCGCGGCGAAGCGCACCGCGCGCAGCATGCGCACCGGGTCTTCGCGGTAGCGCGCCGCCGGCTCGCCGATCATGGTGAGCCGCTTGGCGCGCAGATCGCGCACGCCGCCGTGATAGTCCCAAACCTCTTGCGAAGTCGGATCGTAGAATAGCGCATTGATGGTGAAGTCTCGCCGCTCCGCGTCGTCGGCTTGCGTGCCGAACACGTTGTCGCGCAACACCCGTCCGTGCTGGTCGACGTGCGCCGGCTCGTCCTCGCCCTCGGGCTGCGCGTGCACGGCGCGAAACGTCGACACCTCGACTGTCTCGTTGCCGCACAACGCATGCACAATTTGAAAGCGGCGGCCGATGATGCGCGAGCGGCGGATCACCGCGCGCACCTGCTCTGGCGTGGCATTGGTGGCGACGTCGAAGTCTTTCGGCTCGCCGCCGAGCAGCAGATCGCGCACCGCGCCGCCGACCACGAACGCCTGATAGCCGGCGTGCTGCAGCTGCTCGATCACGCGCAGCGCACAAGCGCTCAAGTGCTCACGCGCGATGCCGTGCTCCGAGCGGGGGATGATCTTGGGCTTGAGCGCCTTCTTCGTCTGGGACTTGCTGAAGACTTTGCTGATCAGGCGGCGGATCATGCGGGCAACGCGGCGCCTAAGGCGTCCATGGGACAACCGTATAACGCTTGCAGATTATTCTTGGTGAGCAACTCTCGCGTGGTTCCGTAGCGCGTCTGGCCGTCATCATATAGCAAGAGGGCGCGATCACAAAGGCGAGCCGCCCATAGGGTGTCGTGCAGCACCGCCAGCACGAGCTTGTTGCGCTCGTGCGCCAAGCTGCGCAGCAAGTCCATCGCCATGAGTTGATGCTTGAGATCCAGATGCAGCAGCGGCTCGTCCAGACAGAATACTTCGGGGTCTTGCAGCAGCAATTGTGCGACGCGCGCGCGCTGGCGCTCGCCGCCGGACAGTGTGGCGTAGGATCGCGATTCGAGTGCGTCCAAAGCCAGCGCGCGCAAGGCCGCGCGCGCCGCCTCTCGCTGCGAGTCCGCGCTGGCGCGCCAGGGCGTGCGCGCGAAGCGCCCGAGCAGCACGTAGTCGAGCGTCGTTCCCCAAAATCCGTTCGCCTCTTCTTGCAGCAATACGCCAATGCGCTGCGCCAAGCTGCGTCGCGCCAAGCTCGCGAGCGGCGCGCCCTCGAATCGCACCGCACCCGAACTCGGCGTCCGCAAGCCTACCAAGGTGTGCAGCAAGGTCGACTTGCCGCTGCCGTTGGCTCCGAGCACCGCCCACAGCTCGCCGCGCGCAAACGTGAGCGTCAGCGAGCGGCACAGGGTGCGCGCGCCGATGCGCAGCGCGAGGGATTCGACCTCGAGCATTAGGGAAACGCTCGCAGGCCCTTGGAAAGCAGCAGCAACAGTAACGGCACGCCGAGCAGCGCGGTGACTGCGCCGACCGGCAATTGCGTGGGCGCGACCGCGCTGCGAGCGACGACGTCGGCCGCCACCAGTATGGTCCCGCCGGCGACGGCCGCGAGCGGCAGCAGCCAGCGGTGCTGGGTGACGCCGGCAAGGCGCAGGGCGTGCGGAGCCAACAGGCCGACGAAGCCGATGGCGCCGCCCGTGGTCACGGCCGCGGTGGCCGCTAACGCTGCGCAAAAGAACAGGGCGACCTGAAAGCGGCTGACGTCCAAGCCCAAGGTTTTGGCCTTCACATCGCCCAGACTCAGCACGTCCAGTCCGACGGCGCTGAGAGTGGTCAAGGCGCCGATTAGTGCCAAGGTCGATAGCGGCCACCAGAAATCGCGCGCGCGGGCCAAGTCGCCGATCAACCAGAACAGCATGCCTCGCAGCTGCGCCTGCGGCGATAAGGTGAGAAACAAACTCACCACCGCGCCCAGCCCCGCGGACAGCACCACGCCCAGCAGCAGCAACCGATCGACGTTCCAAGCGGCGGCGCGCCATGCGAGCCATAGCAGCACGCCGACTACGGCGAGCGCGCCGGCGAGCGCCGCGGCGTTGACCGCGACGGCGCTCGCGCCGAGCGACAGCGCGGTGAGCGCGCCGACCGAGGCACCGCTGGATACGCCCAAGATGTAGGGGTCGGCGAGCGGGTTGCGCAGCAAGGCCTGCATGAGCACGCCGGCCAGGGCGAGTAGGCCGCCGCAGGCGAAGCCGGACAGCACGCGCGGCAGGCGCAGCTCGCGCACGATTTGTCGGTTCAATTCCGAGCCCTCGCCCGCCAAGGCGCGAAGCGCCTCGAGCGGCGCGATGTCGACGCTGCCGATCAGCAAAGCGGCCAGCAGGGTGGTGGCGGCGGTAGCGGCGACCACGAGCGCAATCGCGCCGCGCGCGGCGCGTGCCTTATTCACGCAGGCTGATGATCGGCCAGCCCTCGCGCTCGGCGTGTTTGCGCAGAGTGTCGTCGGGGTCCACGGCTATCGGGTGGGTCACGCGATTGAGCAAAGGCAGGTCGTTCAGCGAGTCGCTGTAGAAGCGGCTCACCACGAAAGAATCGAGCGCGAGGCCGCGCTCATGTAACCAAGCTTCCAGGCGCGTTACCTTGCCCTCGCGAAAGCTGGGTGTGCCGATCGCGCGGCCGGTGAACTCGCCGCCGACTTCCTCGGGCTCGGTGGCGATCAAATGCGCGACGCCGAACGCCTGAGCGATCGGCGCGGTGACGATCGCGACATAAGCGGTCGCGGCGAGCGCGTCCTGCACCAACTGCCGCGCCGCCGGCGGAATCATCGGCATGACCTTGCGCGCCATGAACTCGCGGTGCCAGTCATCGAGCACGCGCCGCGGATGGCGCGCCAGCGGTTGCAGCTGAAAGTCGAGGAACTCCTGAATATCCAAGGTGCCGGCCTTGTATTGCTCGTAAAAGTGATGGTTGCGCGCCTCGTAGGCGGCGCGGTCGAGCACCTCTTTTTCGATCAGGAATTGCGCCCATTCGAAGTCGCTGTCCCCGGCGAGCAAGGTGTTGTCGAGATCAAATAGCACCAGTTCCATGTCGCGCCTACGATTGTTCCAGCATTTGTTTGAGCAAGGGCAAAGTGATCGGCCGTGCTGCGGCGATGGAGAAGCGATCGAGCCATGAGCGAGGCCAAGTCACGCCGGCAGTGCGATAAGAGATAGCGCGTCAGTTCGGGGGCCAACTCGAAGCCGCGTTCGCGCGCCGCGTGGGCGAGCGCGGCCGATTTCTCCTGATCGCTTAACGCGTGCAGCTTGTACACCAAGCCCCCTGCGAGCCTGCTGGTGAGTTCAGGGCGCAACGCCAGTGCGAGGGGGGCGTTGTCACCCGCGGCGAGCAGCACCCGACCCGTCTCGCGCGCCGCGTTGTGGCGATGTAACCGCTCGACCTGGGCGGTTTCGGAAAGGCGCTGCGCGTCGTCGACGGCGATGACATCTGTCCCATCGAGTTCGGCGAGACGAGCTGCGTCCGTCTCGCCCTCAATGTAGCGGGCACGCGCGCCGGCCGCCGCGACGGCGGCGCGCAGCAAATGCGTCTTGCCGGAGCCGGGGGCGCCCCAAAGGTAGAGAAAGCGCTCTTTCGGCATATCGACGGCGGCGCGCAAGGCGGCGACCGCTTCTCGGTTGTTGCCGACAACGAAGTTGGCGAAAGACGCAGCCGGTTGAGGAATGAGGTCGAGCAGCAGCTGGTCCATGGCGGGCCGTTCATGTTAGCACGCCGCTCGCACTCGCACCGACCGTCCCTTTGGTAGGGGTATACGGCGGAAGGGCGCATCCACAAGCCATCTACAGCAGTGTACTCCCGAATGTACGTCTACGGCCCGTAGATGCGGCTCTGTACGTAGTTCTGTCGCAGGTGCCGCAGCCACACCAGCAGGGCCGCGCTCGCCGGCAAGGCGAGCAGCACGCCGAAAAAGCCGAACAACTGGCCGAAGGCGAGCAGTGCGAAGATGACCGCTACTGGGTGCAGGCCGATGCGCTCGCCCACCAGCCAGGGCGTCACCACCATG
>CAZILI010000389.1:0-4122 GCA_964539965.1 uncultured Burkholderiales bacterium
CGGGTTACAGACCGATTCATGCCTTCAAATTACCCACACGAGTTCCTGAAGACCCCGAAAAATTGGTAGCACACATTGCGCCTACTGTACCCCGGGCAGCGCCGCCTTCACAAGAACGGCGACCGTATACAATGAGCGCTCCCATTGCCTTGTCTGATCACATGCTCACTGTTGCCGCGCAAACCTTACAGCACACCACCACCGACATATTCACTCGCGCCGGTTGCTCCGGCGCCGAGGCTGCCCGCATCGCGGATTACCTGGTGCGCGCCAATCTTGCCGGACACGACAGCCACGGCGTCGCGCGCATCATACGCTACGTACAGATGCTGCTGGACAAGCGCTTAGTACCCGACCAAACCGTGGAGCTTCTGGTCGACACTCCGGTATTGACGGTCGTCGACGGGCGCTACGGCTTCGGCCAGACGGTGACGCCGCAAGCGGTCGAGATCGGCGTTCGCAAGGCGAAAGCGATGGGTCTGTCCGCCGTGGCGTTGAGGAATGCGGGGCACATCGGCCGCGTCGCCGACTGGGCGGAATTGGCCGCCCAAGCCGGGCTCGTCTCCATTCATTTTGTCAACGCGGTCGGTAGCCCGCTGGTGGCGCCGTTCGGCAGCACCGAGCGGCGCTTTTCTACCGCGCCCTATTGCGTCGGCGTCCCGGTGCAAGGACGCGAGCCGCTGCTGCTCGACTTTGCAACGTCGGTCGTCGCCGAAGGTAAGGTGTTCGTTGCCAGTCAAGGTGGCCGTCCGATTCCTCGCGATGCCTTGGTCGGCCCTGACGGTGCTGTTACCGACGATCCTCGCATGCTGTACGGCGAATACGGCACAAGCGGCAAGCGCGATCTCACCGCCGGCAAAGGCGCGCTGCGCGCGTTCGGGGAACATAAGGGCTCCGGCCTGGCACTCATGTGCGAACTGCTGGGTGGCGCATTGTCCGGCACCGGATGCGCGACGCCGGGACGGCGCTTTGCCAATGGCATGTTATCGGTCTACATCGATCCGGGACAGATCGATCCGCAAGGCCTGTTCGCGCCCGAGACGCTGCGCTATGTCGACTACGTGAAAGGCGCCAAGGCGGCAGCGCCGGCGACTGAGACCTTGCTCCCAGGTGAGCCCGAGCTTCGGACACGCGCGCAGCGCCTGCGAGAAGGCATTCCGCTGCCGGAAGATATCTGGGCTTCGATGATGGAAGCCGCGCGCCTGGCCGGACACGACGCGAGCTGGATCGAGCGTGCGACCGCGGCGGTGCAAGGGCCGCCTGTCCAGCGATAGCGAACGATCTACGCATGCACAAGCCACTACTCGCGGCCGTCCTTTTCTTGCTTGCTAGCCTCGCTTCGGCGGAGGATGACAACGTCGTCGCAGCCAAGCAGCTATTCGAGCGATTCGTCGCACTGGAGCAGGCACATGACTCCGCGATCGCCGATCTATACGCCGAGGAGGCGCTGATCACGAGCCGCCGCCCCTACCCCATGGGAGAGCCGCGCGACACGCTCATCCCCGGTCAGAGTTACAAGACACAGTTGCGCGACCTCATGGCGATAACCAAGACCCGCGGTGATCAAAACCGCTACACCAACGTCAGCTATACGCCCGAGGGAAAATTCGTGCGAATCAGCGCGTCGCGATTCTCTGTGTTCAAACAACGAACGAGCCCTCTGGTGCAACTGGTCGGCCCATCATCGAGCGGCAAGTGGCTTATCTACGACGAGCTGTCCGAGCCTTCCGATTAGGGAGGTGGCGCACAGGAACCGGTGTGTGGGACGCACCGTACGCGCCAACGCGTGGATGGGCTCCGTCATAGAGTGCGCCCTGCGCACCGAATAACCGTCGGCCGGTGCGTGGGACGCACACTACGCGACAACGCGTGGATGGGCTCCGCCGTAGGGTGCGCCCTGCGCACCGCGTCACGTGCGCTAATCGCCGTCCCAGCGTAGATCCTGGTAGCGAAGGCGTAGCTCGCGCTTGAGCAGCTTGCCGCTCGGGTTACGCGGCAAAGCGTCGACGAACAACACTCGCTTGGGGGCCTTGAAGTGCGCCATGTGCGCGCGGCAATGCGCGATCACTTCCTGTTCGGTCAATTTCTCGCCGCGCTTTACCACCATCACCGCCGTCACCGCTTCGATCCAACGCGGATGCGGCAAGCCGATCACCGCCACTTCCGCCACCTGCGGCAGGCGATAGATCATCTCCTCGACCTCTCGGCTCGCCACGTTCTCGCCGCCGGTCTTGATCATGTCCTTCTTGCGGTCGACCACGCTGATGTAGCCCTCCGCGTCGATGGTGGCGAGATCGCCGCTGTGAAACCAGCCTCCCTGAAACGCGGCCGCGGTGCGCTCCGGGTCATTGAAATAGCCTTGCAGCAACTGCGGCGATCGATGGACGATCTCACCCACCTCTCCCGGCCGCACGTCGCGCATCGCGTCGTCGACCACGCGCGTCTGTACGTTGAGCACGGCGCGCCCCGCCGAACCCGGCTTGCGCAGCTGATCTTGCGGATACAGTACGGTGGCGAGCGGCGCGATCTCGGTCTGACCGTACAAATTCCATAGCCGCACGTTCGGCAACCGTCGCGCAATCTCTTTCATCACCTCCACCGGCATGATCGAAGCGCCGTAATAGCCCTTGGCAAGGCTCGACAGATCCACTTGATCGAACAGCGGCGAGCGCAGCAACGATATCCAAATCGAGGGCGGCGCGAAAAACGAATCGATGCCGTGCCGCGCGATGAGCGGCAGAATATTCTCCGGCGTGGGTAACGCGGTGATCACGTTGGTCGCGCCCACGTAGACCGCCGGGCCGAGAAAAGCGTCGAGCTGCGCGCAATGAAACAAAGGCAAAGCGTGCAACATGCGATCGCGCGCAGTGATCTCCTGTTCGACGACGCAGCTCACGTATTGCCAAATCACCGCTTCGTGCGTCAGCATGGCGCCCTTAGGTAAGGACTCGGTGCCGCTGGTGTATATGAGCTGCAGCAACATGCGGGAGTCGAGCTCGACCTCGGGCTCCGTTACTTGCTCGGACAAGAGCCGCTCGAAAGTCAACAGGTCGGCAGGCGCCGCCGCCTCGTTCTCGCCGGGCAGCCAAACGAGGCGCTCGACGGAGGTCTCGCGCGCCGCCGCAGCACGCCCCAAGTCGACCAGATCCGGCCCGACGCAGAGAAGCCGCGCCCCGGCGTGCCGTAGGATGTAGACCGCCTCCTCGGGCTGCAACATGAAGTTGATCGGCACCAGCACCGCGCCCAGCCGCGCCAGGCCGTAACGCACCGCGGCGAACGCGTGCGAGTTGCGCGACAGTATCGCCACCCGATCTCCACGCGTGACTCCGAGTGCTGCAAAGCCGTGCGCCGCACGGTTGCAAATGCGGTCGAACTCGCCCCAGGTCCAGCTGGTATTGCCGCAGACAATAGCGAGAGCGTTCGGATTACGCGCCGCGCTGCGGCGGAGCAGATCGCCCAGAGTTTGGCGCGAGACGGCCTGATGCATGGCTTATGCGCTGGCCCGATTCAGGCGCTCGATCGCACCCGCGTCGAGTTTCAGTTGTACCCCGCGCACCAGGGTCTGGAATTGCTCGAGGCTGGTGGCGCTCGCGATCGACGCAGTGACGCTGGGGCGCGCCAGCAACCACGCCAAGGCAACGGCGGCGGGCTCGGAGCGAGTCTCTTCGGCGACCGCGTCCAACGCGTCGAGTATACGCATGCCGCGCTCGTTGAGATATTTCTTTAGGCTGGCGCCGCGCGGACTCTTGGACAAGTCCGCCTCGGAACGATACTTGCCGGTCAGAAATCCCGCCGCCAGCGAAAAATACGGAATCACGCCTAGTCGATGGGCTCGGCAGACCGGCTCCAGGTTGGCCTCGAAGTCGGTTCGCTCGCACAGGTTGTAGTGCGGCTGTAGGCTTTCGTAGCGCGGATAGCCGTGCTGCGCGCTCGCCTGCAAAGCCTGTGTCAAGCGTGGCGCTTGAAAATTCGACGCGCCGATGACGCGAACCTTGCCTTGCTGCACCAGGCGAGAAAGAGCTTCGAGGCTCGCCTCCGGCGCCGTCTCGGCATCGTCGATGTGGGATTGGTACAGATCGATGTAGTCGGTTTGCAAGCGGCGCAGCGAATCCTCCGCGGCGC
>CAZILI010000390.1:0-4111 GCA_964539965.1 uncultured Burkholderiales bacterium
CATGCAGTTCGATCGCGGCTATCTCTCGCCCTATTTCATTAACAATCCCGACAAGCAGACGGCGGTTCTCGAAGAGCCTTACATCCTGCTGCACGACAAGAAGATTGCGGCGATCAAGGATTTGCTACCGGTGCTCGACGCCGTGGCGAAAGCAGGCAAACCGCTGCTGGTGATTGCTGAAGAGGTCGAGGGCGAGGCTCTCGCAACGCTGGTGGTCAATAACTTGCGCGGAATTCTGAAGGCATGCGCCGTCAAGGCGCCCGGCTTCGGCGATCGGCGCAAGGCCATGTTGGAGGATATGGCGATTCTGACTGGCGGCGTGCTCATCTCCGAGGAAGTCGGCTTGAAGCTGGAGAACGCCTCTCTCAAGGACTTGGGCCGGGCCAAACGCGTAGAGATCGAGAAGGAAAACACGATCATCATCGACGGCGCCGGAGAAAGGAAGGCGATCGAAGGGCGCATCAAGAACATCCGCCAGCAAATTGAGGAATCCACCAGCGACTACGACAAAGAGAAGCTCCAGGAGCGGGCAGCGAAACTCTCGGGCGGCGTAGCTGTCATTAAGGTCGGGGCCGCAACCGAGGTTGAAATGAAGGAGAAGAAGGCGAGAGTCGAAGATGCGCTGCATGCCACCCGCGCAGCGGTGGAAGAGGGTATCTTGCCCGGTGGCGGCGTGGCTTACCTGCGCGCGCGCCAGGCGGTGAAAACACTCAAGGCCGACAACCACGATCAAGAAGCGGGTGTGAAGATCGTCATGCGCGCGTTGGAGGAGCCCTTACGCCAGATTGCCGCCAACGCGGGCGACGAACCCTCGGTGGTGTTGAGCAAAGTCATCGATGGCAAGGGCAATTTCGGCTACAACGCGCAAACGGAAACGTTCGGTGATTTGGTGGAGATGGGGGTGATCGATCCGACCAAGGTGGCGCGTGCCGCATTGCAGAACGCGGCGAGCGTTGCCGGCTTGATCCTTACCACCGACGCGTTGGTCGCTGAGGCCCCGAAGGAACAGCGCGGCGCTCCAAGCGCGCCGGCCGAGGCAATGGATTATTGAGAAGCTCGGTGCATAAGAATATCGCGGGGGCGTTCTAGCCGCCGCGGTCGGCAGGGCCTTTAATCAGGGAGGTCGAGACGCGGCCGCATTGGGCCGCGAGGGTAGTGTTTTGACTGATTGGAGGTTGCAATGAAGCAAGTAAGTGTTTTTACAGCAGCGGTGCTAGTGGCCGCGCTCAGCGCACTGACTATCGCGGCCCAGGAGACCAAAGCGACGGCGGCCAGGCAGCAAGGCGCCGAAACGCGCGACTGGTCGGCGATTGACGCCAATAAGGATCACCTGATCTCTCCCGACGAGATGGATAAGTATCTGAAGGAGGTCTGGGCCAAGCAGCGCAAGAAATCCTGAAGGGTACCAAGTCCGAGCCGTGGCGTTGCGCCATGGCTCGGATGCGGATTTGTGTACAGGAAGGAGAGTGAGTAGCCAATGAAACAGCGTCAATTCGGTTTTAGCGCATGGTTTAGGCGGCCCATGTTGGTTGGATGGATGCTGCTGGTGATTGTAGCCACCGGCTGTTCGAAAGAGCAAAGCCCACCGGTGCCGATGACCGCAATCGCCTCAACGGCACAGAGCGCGCCACCAACCACGCTGCCCGATTTCGTGCAAATCGTGAAACGCGAAGGTCCGGCAGTGGTGAACATCAGCACCACGCGCGCGGTACGCGGCGTCGCGCCTTGGAGACCACTTCCGGACTTTGACGAAGATCCCTTTTTTGAGTTCTTCCGGCGTTTCGGGCCACCGGACATCGCCCCAGAGGACTTGCAGCAACGCTCGCTCGGATCTGGCTTTATCGTCAGCCGCGACGGCTACGTACTGACCAACACGCATGTGGTGGCGAACGCTGACGAAGTCACCGTCAAGCTGACGGACAAGCGTGAGTTCAGGGCTAAGGTAGTCGGCGTGGATGAGCGTACCGATGTGGCGCTGATCAAGATCGACGGTCATGATCTACCAGTCGTGCGCATCGGCGATCCATCGCAGGTCGAGGTCGGCCAATGGGTTGCGGCGATCGGCTCGCCCTTTGGCTTCGATAGCACGGTGACCGCCGGTATCGTCAGCGCGAAGGGGCGCGCGCTGCCTGGACAAACCTACGTGCCCTTCATCCAGACCGACGTGGCTGTCAATCCGGGCAATTCGGGCGGGCCTTTGTTCAATCTCAACGGTGAGGTCATCGGCATCAACTCGCAAATCTATAGCCGCAGCGGCGGCTACATGGGTATTTCATTCGCGATACCGATCGACCTTGCCATGAAAGTCAAAGGCGACCTACAGAAACACGGCAAGGTGCGCCGCGGACGACTTGGCGTCGTCGTCCAGGATGTCACCCAAGACTTAGCGGAATCGTTCGGACTGCCTGCCGCGATTGGCGCTTTGGTGAGCTCCGTCGAGCCGGCCGGGCCCGCTGCGCGCGCAGGCGTTGAGGCCGGCGATGTCATCGTCAAGCTCAACGATAAGACGATTTCGAATGCGAGCGATCTTTCGTTCGCCGTTAGCGCACTCGAACCAGGTTCCAAGGCGCGCATTGAGCTGCGGCGCAAAGGCACAAGCAAATCGCTCGAAGTCGTCGTCGGCGAGGTGCCAGCGGCGCAGGCGCGTGGTGAACGCTCTTCCGAGATCGAAGCCGATCGATTGGGTCTTACGCTGCGCGAGTTGACTGCCGCAGAACGAGCGCAACTGCGCACGAGTGGGTCTCTTCGAGTTGAGACGGTGCACGGTCGCGCTGCAGCGGCCGGGGTGCAGATCGGCGACGTCATTGTCTCTGTGAACAACGAGCGGGTAACGACCATTGCCGAACTGCGCGAAGCGGTCGATCGTGCGCGCAAGACTATCGCGCTTCTCGTGGAGCGCGACGGGCGGGCAATTTTTATCCCGATAAAGCTTGGTCGAAATTGACTACAAGCGCGGCTCGGTCGCAAGGCTATTCATGCAAGAAACGCGGTAGGCGAGTGGACAACGAGGAGCTTCAGCTAGAGCCGGTGCTTGGGTTTGTTACTCCGGAGGAGGTCGTAGAACACCCCACGCTTACTCGCGAACAGAAGGTCGAGATCCTGCGTCTTTGACATCCTCCCCGACCTAAAGGCCGAGGATTCCCTCTACAGGCGCTCGATGTCCCGAGCGGGCAAGTAGGTTTAATGCAGCATTCACATCGCGATCATGTTGAGCACCGCAGTCACTGCAAACCCACTGCCTTATTCCAATCTCTGCGATACCTCTCGGCCGCGAGTCGGGCAGCGCGCCGCAACTCGAACAGAGTTGGGAAGACTGATATTCCGCGACTTCCTCATACCACGCGCCATGCTTAATAGCCTTGTACGCGAGCATGCTTCGGAAGCTCGTCCAGCTCGCATCCAATACAGATTTGGCCAGGCTGGTTCTGGCCAAACGGGCGGCGGCGACATTGCCCACCGCGATGTAGTCAAAGTCACGTACCAAACGCGTCGACACCTTGTGCAGATAGTCTTTGCGCGCGCGCGAGCATTTGGCATGCAACTTCTTGACCTGGCGATGCTTGCGCGCCCGCTGCGCGACGCCGAGGCGCGCTTCGAATTGAGCGTAGTGGCGAGGGTTGTCGATCTTCTCGCCGGTCGAGAGCGTCGCCAGCCTGGACAAGCCTTGGTCGATGCCTACCGCGCGCTCGATCGGGCGTTGCGCCGGCGCTGGCAACTCGACAGCGACGTTCAAGTACCAGTTGCCTTGGGCATCCTGCGCGAAACACGAGCCGTCACGAACTCTCGCTTCCTTCGGCAGCACTCGCGAATAAAACACTCGGTAGCGTTTGCCGTGGAATACAAAGGCTTGCCCATCGCATCTCAGATCGCGCCCCTTGAACGGCACCCATCTGAGGGCTTTCTTGCCGCGATAGCGGAGGTAGGACCGGCGGTGTTGGCTTCGACTCTTGGCGTATTGTTCGCAGGTCGCGTTGACCGTGCCGGAGTGCAAACTCAGAAGCTTGCCGCTGCCGGCAGTCAGTTTGTTGAGATCGAAGCCGCTCGGCCATTTCTTGTTCCACTTGAGCGCCTGCTTCTGCACATCGTTGCAGTAGTTCCACACACGATTGAC
>CAZILI010000391.1:0-4102 GCA_964539965.1 uncultured Burkholderiales bacterium
GGTAGGATTGCGCTTCATCGCGCCGAAGGCCGCGGCAAGATATTCGATTTCGTCCGGCGCCAGCGCCAAGCCCATCGCGCGATTGGTCGCCTCGAGCGCCGCCGCCCCGCCGCCAATGAGGTCGACGGTGGTCATCGGCCTGGGCTCGACGTGGCGAAATAGCAGGTCGGCCGCCTCCAGAGCGCCATGCACGCTTTCGGTCATGCGGTCGTGAATCAACGGGAGCAGCGCCGCGCGATCTTCGGGGGCAAGCGCCTTGCCGCCGACGTAGTACGCGAGGCCGCGCTCGATGCGTCGCACCGCGGTGAGGCCACAGCTATGCGCGATGTCGGTCGCTTTGGATGACCAGGGCGAAATCGTGCCGGCGCGCGGGGTCACCAGCAGCAACTCGCCGGCCTCGTCGACCGGCACCTGCGCGGGGCCATAGCTCAGAACGCGATCGAGGAGCGCCTGCTCTTGCGCGGTGAGATCGCGTTCGACTTCAACGAAATGCCAGTAGACGGTTGTGATGGAGGCGTACTCGCGAGCGTCCGCCGCGAGCGCGGCCCTAAGCTTCTCGAGGCGAAAGCGGGACAACGCGGCTCGGCCGCGAAGTCGCAAGATTTGGGGCATGGGAAGTCATGAGGGAGTGGAACAAAAATTATATCCCATGACAGTGCGCTAGCCCCGATCGTCGCCGTCGAGCAGGCGCCCCGTCCCGCGCCATTTCAGATGTACGCGTAAGCGACGAAACGCCTCGCCGTCGAGCATGTCGACGACGATCGGCACGTAGCGCCTGCGTCTCCCGCCGTCCGGCCGATAGGCGAGTACTGTGAAGCGCGGCGTGACCACGCTCCCGCTCACGACGGTCGCGGTTATCTGCCGCCCGTCGCGGCAGATCAGAGCGAGCTTGCCGTCGGCATACAGTTGCAATCTCTGCGGCGAACACGGTGCCGCCAACAAGGCGTCGCGGCGCACATACCACCAGCCGCTGGCGACAATCGCGCCGGTCAAGGCGAGCTTGAATACCGGTGCCAAAGCGAGCACCCACGCGACCGCTACGCTGGCTGCGTGCGCAAGCACAAGCAGAATCGTTAGAATGCGAGAGGACTTGATCTCGATGACCAGCATCATGCCAGTAACGCAAGATCCGGCCGCGGCGATGACGCCCAGCGCGGCGCGCATCGTCTGCGACCTCAGCGCCGAATTGGGTCTGATCGAAGTGAGCGGGGAAGACGCGCTCGCCTTCCTGCAGGGCCAGCTCACCAACGACGCGAGCCTGGCTTCGGCCGAGCGCGCGCAATGGACCGGCCACTGCACCGCCAAGGGGCGCCTGCTGTTCATTTTCCTGCTTTGGCAAGGCCGCCAGAGCTTCTTGCTGCAGCTGCCGCGCGCGCTGCGCGAGGCGGCGCAAAAGCGCATCGGCATGTACGTGTTGCGATCGAAGGTAAAGCTCGCCGACGCGTCCGATCGTTTCGCCTCGATCGGACTTGCGGGCGAGCAGGCGCCGAGCCTGTTGCGCGCGCTCGGCATCGAACCGCCGCGCCAGCCGCTGGAAATCGTCAATACCGCAAAGCTATCGGTGATCGCACTGCCGCGCGAGCGCTACTTGCTGCTGGCGCCAGCGAGCGAGAAGCCCGCGCTGACGGCCAACGCCGATGTGCTCGCTTGGCGGCGTCTGGAAATCGAAGCCGGCATCCCGCGCATGAGCGCCGCCACACAGGATCAATTCGTGCCGCAGATGGTAAATCTCGACCTCATCGGCGGAGTGAGCTTCAACAAAGGCTGCTACACCGGGCAGGAGATCGTCGCCCGCACGCATTACTTGGGGAAGGTGAAGCGACGCATGCTACGCATGCGCGCGCCAGCCGGGGCGAGCCCGCAAGCGGGAGACCCGTTGTTCAGCGCCGCGCTGCCCGGGCAGCCGGCCGGCATGGTGGTAAATGCGGTCCCAACGCCGGACGGCGGCGCGGAGTTGCTCGCGGTGGTGCAGCTCGAGTTCGCACGACACGATGCGCTGCATTGGCAGACTCCGAACGGGCCGGTGCTCAGCGCGCTCGACCTGCCCTACGCGCTGTAGCGCCTGACGGCTATAGATCCAAGCGCATCGCACGATGCGCGATACCCACTTCGGCAAACTCTTCGCCGTAGGCGCGAAAGCCGAACTTTTCGTAGAACTCGAGCGCATGAGTTTGCGCATGCAAAACGAGCCTCGCGAGCTTGCGCTCGCGCGCCGCCTCGATCAGGCTCGCCAGTATCGCAGCGCCCACGCCGCGCCCACGCCAGGCCTTGGTCACCGCCATGCGGCCCACGTGCCCGTCGGGTAACAAGCGGCCGGTACCGATCGGCCGCTGAGCGGCGTCGCTCGCGAGCACGTGCAGCGAGAGCACGTCGAATTCGTCCCATTCCTCGTGCTCGGGTACGCCTTGCTCGACGATGAACACGGCGCTGCGCACCGCGCGCAAGTCGGTCCACGCCTCACTCCAGGCGACACGGCGGACGGTGAATTCGTGCTGCATGACGGAAAGGCGAGCCGGCGGCTACGGTACACTCGCGCCATGTTACTGCGAGCCGGCGTTTTTGTTCTGTGGTTGCTGCATTTCCTCCCGGCGCGAGCGATCGCCGCGGTCGGAGCGAGTCTGGGCGCGCTCGTCTACCGGCTGGCGCGCACCCACACCACCGACACCAACCTGGCGGCTTGTTTTCCGCAATTGTCGCGCGAAGAGCGCGCGCGCTTGGCGCGCCGCCACTACCGCGCGCTCGGACGCAGCGTCGCGGAACTCGGCATCCTGTGGTGGTCCGGTCCCGAGCGCATCAAGCGGCTGGTGCGTTTGGAAGGGGCGGAGCACTATCTCGCCATCAAAGGGGAGTGTCCGGTAATCGGTGTGGCGCCGCACTTCGTCGGGGTGGACATGGGCTCGGTGCGTCTCACTTTGGAGTTCGAGGGCGCGGCGATTTACAGCCGACAAAAGGACCCCTACCTCGATTTCTTGATGCAGCGCGGGCGCACGCGATTCGGCCGCACTCAAATGATCGCGCGGCAAGACGGCATTCGGCCGGCGATCAGGGCGCTAAGAAGCAAGCTGCCGCTGTACATCCTGCCGGACGTCGATCTGGGGGAAAAGGATTCGCTGTTCGTGCCGTTCTTTGGGGTACAGGCCGCGACCGTGCCGATCGTACCTCGTCTCGCCAAGCTGACCGGGGCACGCGTGATTCCGGTGGTGGCGCGCCAACTCGCCGGCTGCGGCTACGTCGTCACCCTACATCCGGCATGGGAGAACTATCCGAGCGGCGATCTGTTGGCCGACACATGCCGCATGAACGAGTTCATCGAGGCGCAGGCGCGCAGCATGCCCGAGCAGTATTTCTGGATACATAAGCGGTTTCGCACCCGCCCGCCCGGCGAGGCCGAGCGATTCTATTAGCTACGGGAGTATCCTTTTGAAGAGCGCTTGTGGATGCGCTCTACCACTCGGTACAGGTGGGTGTATAGAGCGCAACGCGCCGGGCCCCGCCCTCGGGCGGATCGGCGAGCGGCGTGAAGCTCTCGGGTGTGGTCTTGGGCCAGTAGTGCGCGAAAGGCGCCAGCCGCGGTGTGCCTTCCAGCAGCTCGCCCGGCTCCAGCGTCGGATACAGCTCATCTGCCGAGCGGACTTCCGTATCCGACACGCGCCGCAGCAGGTGCTCGGGCCGCAATTGGTTCGGATGCGTGAGCCCGGCCGCCGCGACCAGTTCCGCCAGCGCTTCGAGCGTATTGCGGTGGAAATTCGCAACGCGCTCGGCCTTGTCTGGGACCACCAACGCGCGCTGACGCAGCGCGTCTTGTGTCGTGACGCCGGTCGGACAGGAACCGGTATGGCACTGCTGCGCTTGGATGCATCCGAGCGCAAACATGAAGCCGCGCGCCGAGTTGCACCAATCGGCGCCCAGCGCCATGGTGCGCGCGATGTCGAACGCGGTGATGATCTTGCCGCTCGCGCCGAGCTTCACGCGCTCGCGCACGCCCACGCCCACCAGGGTGTTGTGCACGAAGCGCAATGCTTCGCGCAGCGGCATGCCGAGGTGATCGGTAAACTCGACCGGTGCCGCGCCCGTGCCGCCCTCGGCGCCGTCGACCACGATG
>CAZILI010000392.1:0-4063 GCA_964539965.1 uncultured Burkholderiales bacterium
CGGCGATCTCGAGCGCTTGCTCGCCTGTGTCGGGTTGCGAGATCAGCAGCTCGCTCACGTCGACGCCCAACTTGCCGGCGTATTGCGGATCGAGCGCGTGCTCGGCGTCGATGAAGGCGGCCACGCCTCCCAGCTTTTGCGCTTCGGCGATGACTTGCAAGGTGAGCGTGGTCTTGCCGGAGGACTCCGGCCCGTAGATCTCGACAATCCGGCCGCGCGGCAGCCCGCCGATGCCGAGCGCGATATCTAGCCCGAGCGAGCCGGTCGACACGACTTCGATGTCACGCACCACCTCGTGATCGCCCAGCCGCATCACGGAACCCTTGCCGAACTGTTTCTCTATCTGCGAGAGAGCGGCTTGCAGTGCCTTGCTCTTGTTGTCGTCCATTTATGTTTCCTAGGTCTTGGTAGCTCGCAATTATACCGGCGTCTTGGGAAGCTCCCGTCGCGCGGTGGCGCTCGCACCCCTGAAGGCCGCCACGCTCATGCTAACGCCGCGCCCTCGTCTTCGATGACAGTCAACAGGCCGCGCAGCGCGATGACGACCGACTGTCGGCGCACCGCCTCGCGATCGCCCGCAAGGCGATGCGTCGCGCTCACGCGATTAGCGTCCTTGCGCTCCCATGCAAAGCAGACCGTGCCGACCGGCTTGGCGGCGCTGCCACCGCTCGGACCGGCGACACCGGTGACCGCGACCGCGACCTGCGCCGCCCCTTGCCGCAACGCGCCGGCCACCATCTCGCGCGCGGTCTCTTCGCTTACCGCGCCGTGCTGCGCCAAGGTCCGCTCCGACACGCCGAGCATCTGCCGCTTGGCCGCATTGCTATAAGTGACATAGCCGCGATCGAACCAGGCCGAGCTGCCGGCGATCGCGGTCACCGCCGCGCCGATCCAACCGCCGGTGCACGATTCGGCGGTAGCAAGCAGCAGCCCGCGCTGCTCGAGCGTGCGGCCGAGCCGTAACGCCAACGCCTCTAGTTCTTGATCAGGCATAGATCCATTTCTCCGCCAACTTGAGCACGGCGATCGAGTACAGTGCCGCCAGCAAGTCATCGAACATCACGCCGAAACCGTTCTTGATACGCCGATCGACGTGCCGGATGGGAAACGGCTTGACTACGTCGAACAGCCTGAACACGAAGAACGCCGCCGCGTACCACAGGACGGTCGGCGGCACGAAGCAAAGAATCAAGGCGAAGGCAACCACTTCGTCCCAACAAATGCCGCCCGGATCGGCCACGCCCAACGCCGCGCCGGTCTTGTGCGCCGCCCATGCGCCGAGCGCGAACAGTCCCGCCAACACGAGCAGCAGCGCCGGCAAGTCTAACCAGCGCACGAGCAGCAAGTAGAGCGGAAACCCGACCAAGGTGCCGACCGTTCCGGGCGCGAACGGACTCAAGCCCGCACCGAAGCCGAACGACAAGAAATGCGCCGGATGGCTCGACACGAACTTCCAGTCCGGCGAGAAATTGGGGCGCTTACCCGAAGTGGTCATAGCCCTTGCGGCGCGGCAGCGCGACCTCGGCACCGGCGACGTCGAGCAAGCGCACGCCGCTGCCCGCCTCGATCTTGCCGATGCGATGCAATGGAAGCGCGAGCGTTGTCGCGAGCTGTGCCAAGAGCGCTCGGCGCGCGGGGTCGGCGGTAAAGCAAAGCTCGTAGTCGTCGCCGCCGGCGAACACGCAATCGAGCGCGGTCGAGTCCGTCGGCGCACCGAGTTCAGTCGCGCTCGCGCGCAGAACCGCGTCCAGTCGTAACGTCGCGCTCACGCGCGAGCGCTCGAGAATGTGACCCAAGTCCGCCAGCAAGCCGTCGGAAATGTCGATCACGCTGTGCGCCACCCCGCGCAGCGCCTCACCCAGTTGCACGCGCGGCTGCGGCGCGTTGAGCCTATCGAGACAGCGCCGCGCCACAGTTTCGCTCAAGGTAGTGCGCCCCTCTAGCTGAGCGAGTCCGAGCGCAGCCGCGCCGATCACGCCCGACACCCAAACGTCGTCGCCGACCCTGGCGCCGTCGCGGCGCAACGCCGTCCCACTGGGCAGTTCACCCATGATTTGTACGCAAATATTGAGCGGCCCCCGTGTGGTGTCCCCGCCCACCAAGTCCACGTCGAACTCGCCCGCCTGCTCGTAGAAGCCTTGCGAGAAGCGCGCGAGCCACGCCTCGTCGGCTCGCTCGAGCGCGAGCGACAAGGTGGCCCAGCGCGGCCGTGCGCCCATCGCCGCCATATCCGACAAATTCACGGCGAGCGACTTCTTGCCCAACAAGAACGGATCGGCCTGCGGCGAAAAATGGCGCCCGACCACCAGCATGTCGGTGGAAACCGCCAGCTCGCAACCCTCGCTGACGCGCAATATCGCCGCGTCGTCGCCGCCCGCAAGCACGGTGTGGCGGGTCGGCCGGCTGAAGAAACGCTCGATTAGCGCGAACTCGGAGATCAACGCCCGGTGCCGACTGCTGAGCGCCGCGCGTCGATCTCTTCACGCCGGGCTTGCGCCGCGAGCTTGTCGAGCACGCCGTTCACATAGCGGTGACCGTCGGTGCCGCCGAAGGTCTTCGCGAGCTCGATCGCCTCGTTGATCACCACCCGATAGGGGATTTCCAAGCGGTGCAACAGCTCGTAGGCGCCGATCAACAACACCGCGCTCTCGATCGGGCTGACGGCCTCGTGGCTGCGATCCAAGTGCGGCGCCAGCCGCGACTGCAGCATGCCGAACTCGCGCGCCACGCCCCGCACCAACTCGGCGAAGTACTCGCGATCGATCTTGTCGAAGCCTTTTGCCGCGCCCAACTCGCTCATGATGTCGTCGGCAGCATTGCCCGCCACCTGCCATTCATACAGCGCTTGCACGGCGAATTCGCGCGCGCGTCTACGGGCGGATTTCATCGATCGCGCGCAGCAAGTTGGCCATCTCGATGGCGGCGAGCGCGCAATCGGCGCCTTTCTGCGCCATGCGCGCCAGTGCCTGCTCTTCGGTGTCGGTGGTGAGGATGCCGTTGGCGATCGGAATACCGGTGTCGAGTTGCACTTGCATCAGCCCCGCCGCCGATTCGTTGGCGACCACCTCGAAGTGATAGGTCTCGCCGCGAATGACGGCGCCGAGCGCGATCAGCGCGTCGAAGCGCGCGCTGTGCGCCAGCTTCTGCAACGCCAGCGGCACTTCCAGCGAGCCCGGCACACTCACCAGGGTGAGCGACGCCTCGTCTACGCCACGCTCTCTGAGCGTCGCCAGGCAGCTCTTGAGCTCTCCCTCACCGATCTCGCGATTGAAGCGCGCCAGCGCAACTCCAATGCGCAAGCCGGCGCCGTCGAGCCTCTGCGCTATCTGCCTCATGCGCTCTTCACCGGGCGCAACGCTTCTTCGGGTGTCAAATGTCCGGTGATTTCGAGCCCGAAGCCGGCCATGCTCGGCAGCTTGTTCGGCCGCGCCATCAATCGCATCTTGCCGACTCCGACGTCGCGTATGATCTGCGCGCCGATGCCGTAGCGCCGTGGATCCCAACGCGCCGCGGGCCGCTCCGGCTCGCCCGCGACGCCGAGCCGCGACAGCAAGTCGACCCCGGTCTCCGGACGATGCAACAGCACCAGCAAGCCGGCCCCGCGCGCCGCGATGATGCGCATCGCTTCGGCGACAGTGAAGGAGTGACTGCGCCGCTCGTCATCCAAGAAATCCAGCACGGAAATCGGCTCGTGCACACGCACCAAAGTTTCGCTCGACTCGCTGATTCGGCCCATGAACAACGCCAGATGCACCGAGTCGGCGGTCTTGTCGTGATAGGCGATCAAGTTGAACTGTCCGTACGGCGTACGCAGCGGCTTTTCCGCGACGCGCTCCACCAGCTTTTCCGTCTGGCTGCGATAGTGAATCAAATCCGCGATGGTGCCGATCTTGAGCCCGTGCCGACGCGAGAACTCGATCAGATCGTCGAGCCGCGCCATCTCGCCGTCGTCTTTCAGCACCTCGCAGATGACGGCCGCCGGCTCCAGCCCCGCCAGCGCAGCGAGATCGCAGCCCGCTTCCGTGTGGCCGGCGCGCGCTAGCACGCCGCCCGGGTGCGCCTT
>CAZILI010000393.1:0-4044 GCA_964539965.1 uncultured Burkholderiales bacterium
GGCCACCGAGGCGAGGACCCCGATGTTCGTGAACGGCACCGTGTAGCGGGGCGTGCGCCGCCGCACGAGCCAGTACATTTCGATCTTGACTACCGTGGCGCGTTGGCGCAAATCGCAAATCTGATGGTCGATTTGCGAGGCATCGCCGGCGCTACCGTGACGCCGATCGCGCTGCCGTTGGACCCCGGCGCCGGCGCCATCCTGCGCGGCAGGGCGGCCCCCGAATTAGAGAAGGGCGAAGCGCGTTTCGCCCTGAAACTCCTCATCGCGCGCGCCAGGCGATGAAATTCCATCCGCAAGACTTCACGATTTTGCGCGGTGCTTTGATCACTCTCGGCCTGGTGGCGTTCGTGTCTCTGGCTTGGGTGATCGCGACGCGACAATTCCAGTCCGCCCTGTCGGGAGAGAAAGGCAACGCGATTCGTACGCTCGCGGCCGAGCGCCTTCAGCTCAGCAACGCCAAGCAGCAAGAAGCGTACTTCTCAAGCAACACCGCGCTCTATCAGGAGCTCGCCAAGCGAGGCCTGTTTGACGCCGAGCGGCGCCTGGAATGGATCGACCGCGTGAGCGAGCTTCGCGCCAAGCACGGCTTGTTCAGCGTCGAATACGACGTGTCGGCGCAACATCCGTTGGAGGTCGCCACCGGCAACGTGATCGCCTCTGCGAGCACGATCGACCTCAAGGTTTCGGCCTTGCACGAGCAAGCGGCGCTCGACTTTCTCGTCGACTTGAAAGCAAGTGCGCCAGGCGTCTTCGTGCTCGATTCCTGCACGATGCAGCCTGTCGAGGGGCTCGCCGCCGATACCGTAGCGGCAAGGGTAACGGCGTACTGCACCATGCAATGGATCACGGTCAAGGGCAAGCGCGCGTGACTGACGCCCGAAATGGCCGAAAGGTAAGCTTGTTGTTGGCGGCTCTCATCGCCAGCGTGGCTGCGCTCGCGCACGCCGCCGAGCCGCTCGGGTCGCTGTTCTTTACTCCGCAAGAGCGGGCGGAATTGGAAGCGCGGCGCCGGCAGTCTGCGGCTGCGCGCGTCGGCGACCAGACGCGTGCACCGAGTGATTCCGCTGCGGCGGCGCTGCCCCAGCGCGCCGCCCAACCAAAAACCCCGCCGCGGGTTGAGAAGTTAACCGGCTACGTTCTCAGAAGCAGCGGTAACAACACGATGTGGCTAGACTTCGAGCCACGCTATCGCGCACCGACTCCACCCTCGCTGGCGCGGCCGCGGGAGAAGACAGCAGAGGAATAGTCGGCGCTCGATGCACGTGGAACCGTGTCGGCGATCTCAACGCGGGGTCGTGATTCTTCTGCTGCTGGCCATCCTGGTTATCGGCGCAACGGTGTACTTGGTAACCGTTGCGTCGAATCTCACCGTCCGCCAACAAGCCGGCAACAGGACGCAGATGGCGCTGGCGCAGGCGAAGCGCGCGCTCATCGCCTATGCGGTTCAAACAAAGGTGACGTTCAACGGTGCGGCGCGTCCCGGTGACCTCCCCTGCCCCGATCTCGACAACGACGGCGACGCCGAGGTAACTTCGTGCGGGAATGCGGCAGGCTCGAACCAAGCGCGGCGACTCGGACGACTGCCATGGCGCACGCTTGGCCTGCCGGATCTGCGTGACGGCTATGGCGAACGTCTTTGGTATGCCGTATCGAACCGCTACAAGAGAGTCACGCGCACTGCACAACTCAATAGCGATACCTACGGCACCATCGCTGTGCGAGGAAGCGACGGCAGCGTCGTGCACAACGCAACCGATGCGACCGCCGCGATCGCGGTGATCATCGCCCCGGGGCCCGTGCTCACGCGGCAAGGCAGCACCAATCCGCAAGACCACTCTTGCACCGAAGGGGTCGACTGCAACACCAAGCGCGAGTGCACGGTTTCGAGCGCCCCGTTGTGCGATCCGACCAACTATCTCGACGTCGTGACCGGCGTGGAAGACAATGCCGCCTTTGTCGACGCCGGTGCGGGCAACGACGGCTTCATCACCGGCCCGATACGTGACGACAATGGCGACATCATCGTAAATGACGAGATCGTCGTCGTGACCTACCAAGACCTGATGCCCGAGATTGAGCGGCGGGTGGCGCAAGAAGTAGCCTACTGTTTGCGCGAGTATGCCGCGAATAACTCGGGACACTATCCTTGGGCGGCGCCGGTAAGCGACCTCTCGTACGCCGACGCCGCGAACACCCTGTTCGGACGCTTGCCGGCAACCCCGTTCGACCGCACGAAGGCCACGAACAGTGCGTTGTCCACTTCTTGGGGCGGCGAATGCAATGTCAACACCGGAGCGGGATGGTTCGCCAACAACGGCTGGCAGAACCTCACATTCTATGTCCTTGCCGACGGCTATTCGCCTGCGTCGCCGACTCCATCGTGCGGCACATGCCTGACGGCCAACTCGTTCCCGAACCGGCAGGCGGTCGTCATCCTCGCCGGGCAAGCGCTGGGCGTTGCAGGGCAGTCGGACCGGGCGGCACACCAAGACGATGCCAACATGTATCTCGAAGGGGCCAACGTGCTGGGAGGCTCGGCATTCGAGGAGAAAACGTTGTCCACGACCTTTAACGATCGAGTAGTATTTCTGCCGCCATGGGACAATTAACCCCGCTTCGCCGCGGCGCATCGGGTTTTACCCTGCTCGAGCTAGCGATCGTCGTAACGGTGATCGGGTTATTGATCGGCGCTTTCATCGTGCCGTTCTCCGCCCAAGTCGACATGCAACGCGTCAGCACCACTCAGAAAACCATCGATCAGGTGATGGAGGCGCTGGTCGGTTTTGCGCTCGCCAACGATCGCTTGCCCTGTCCGGCCAAAGGGTCGAATCCGCCCGCCACGACCGATCAGGGTCGGGAATCGTTTGCCGCCGGCGGCAGCGCGAGCAACGGAAATTGCTCGAATTTTTTCGACGGGTTTGTGCCGGGTATCGATCTCGGCATCACGCCCGTCGACGATCAAGGCTTCGTCCTCGACGCATGGAACAATCGGCTGCGCTACGCGGTCAGCGACGCCGACAGTTCGGCGGGAGGTTCCGGCACGGCGAACGGGGTAGTGGACTACACCGCCATCCGCGAGATGCGCAACGTGGGGGTCGCAAATCTCAAGCCCAATGTCGTGATCTGCTCGACCGCCCCGACCGCAGGCAGCTGCCCGTCGAGCAACCAACTGACGACTACTGCGGTCGCCGTGGTGTACTCGATCGGGCCGAACGGTACCCGGCCCGATAGCGGCAACACGCGCGTCGATGAGTCGCACAATCCGAATCCGCAAAGTACAATCACCGCGGACAAGATCTTCGTCAGCCACACGCGATCAGGCGCGACCGCCCCGAACGGCGAATTCGACGACATCGTGAGTTGGCTTTCGCCGAACATCCTCTACAGCCGGCTGCTCGCCGCAGGGCGTTTATAGTCTGACGGCAACTACTCGAGCGCCGGTCGCCGCAATTCGAAGCGCACGCATCCCGCCTCGTTCCGTTCGACGGCAAGCGCAAAGCCCGCTTGGCTAGCTTGTTGCGCAGCCTGGTACAACCCTATCCCCATCCCGCCCTCGCCGCTTACCGTGCGCTTGAAGAGTTTGCTGACGACCGCCTGGGGGATCGGAGACCCGGTGTCTGTCACACAAAATCGGAGCCCTTCGTCCGTGAACAGCTCCACTCGTATCAGCATCTCGGGCTCGCGAAGGCGCTTGCGCCGCGCATTCTCGAGCAGATTCTCGGCGACGCTGTCCAGCACGTTGCGCGGGACGCGTTGTTCGGACGGCGTGGCCGGCAAGAACTCGATGTCTCGACCTTCATAGCGTCCCTTGAGATCATCCCACCACTGCGCGGCGGAAATCATGATGCCGACCGATCCCTCGGAGGGTGCGCGCAACCGCTCCAGCGTCAATTGCAGCCGCTTGCTTAGAGCGGGAAGTTGCCGCTGCACCATCTTGGAATAGGCCTCGAGTTGATGGCTCTCCAGATTCTCGCCGGCGGCGGTGAGCGCGTAGAGCGACTGCAACAAGTTCTTGATGTCGTGAGTGAGGCGCGCGCCGGT
>CAZILI010000394.1:0-4042 GCA_964539965.1 uncultured Burkholderiales bacterium
CTGTGGAAGCTGCAAGAGCGCGGCCGCATGTTCGTCAAGCCGGGCGATCCGCTATACGAAGGCATGATCATCGGCATCCACTCGCGCGACAACGATCTGGTGGTCAACCCCGTTCGGACCAAGCAGCTCACCAACTTTCGCGCCGCCGGCAAGGACGAAGCGATCTTGCTCACGCCGCCGATCCAACTCACGCTCGAGTCCGCCATCGAGTTCATCTCCGACGACGAGTTGGTCGAGATCACGCCCAAGAGCATCCGGTTGCGCAAGCGCTTTTTGAAGGAACACGAGCGCAAGCGCGCCGCGCGCGAACGAGACGTCGCCGAAGAGGCCGTCGCCTAGCGTACTCCGCGGGGTTAGTATCCTACAGACCGCATCTGGATGCGCTCTTCAAGCGAATACTCCCAGGATTCTCAGCGCCAATAGCCCTCGCGCCACACCCAGCCGCGCGACACCCGCACCCACAAACCGGGAACCCAGACGGCTTGTGCGCGTGGCGGCAGGGTCCAATAGCCCGGCACCCAGACATGGCGCTCGCCGCGCCAAGCCCAATAGCCGGGGAGCCACACGTGTCGCGGACCCGGCGCGACCGTCACGACCTCTCGCACCACGGCCGGGGGTTCCTGGACGACGATCACCTCAGTTGGAGGGGGTCGGCGCTCGCGCACCACGACGCGTTCGGTGACGCAAGCGGCAAGGCTCGAGCAGGCCAGCAAAGCCACCAGCACGGTTTTCTTCATCTCCGATCCTTCGCTGAGTCGATGCCGGGACTGTAGCGAAGAGCGTAAGCCGCACCTGTAACGCCCTCAGGAGAAGTGTTTCTAGATGTTGCCGCGCCCGAAAAGGCGACGACGGCGCGGGGGAGACTACAGCCTGAGCAGCGGCCCGCTAAACAGCACCGGTCCGGTGGGCGCGCCGGTCGGCGAGCCCCCTTTCGGCTCCAAGCTCACGGCCAGCGCCGGTACGCCGGGCAGACCCTCGCTGCGCGCGCGAGCGACAGTGAGTTGCGCCTCGCCGCTGTCGGGCACCAGGCCTAAGGACTGCGGCGCGCCGCCCGCGGGCAGGCTCCACAACTCGAGCGAGCGGTCGGCGCCAATCGCCTGCGCATTCAACACGCGCACCTTCAATTGATTCGCCTTACCCTCGAAGTTGACCACCATCACCGGCTGCGCCTTGCTGTCGGCGAGCACCGCGACGTAGCTCGGTCCGGCGGTGGGTTGCGGCGCCAGGCCGACGTACAGCAACAGCGCCGCCGCCATGGCCGTGCTGAAGGCGCCGAGCGCGCGCCAGAAGGCGAGATTCTGCCAAAAGCCGGAGGTCGTCGGGGCTTTTCGGATGCGCCGCTCGATGCCTTTCCACACGCGCGCAGGCGGCATCACCGCCGGGGTGGCTTGCGCCAGCGGCGCCAGCCGCTCTTCCCATTCGGCGACCTGGCGCCGCAAGTCAGCGTCCATGCGCAGAATGCGCTCGAAGCGGCGTCGAGCGGGTCCATGCAGGGTGCCCAGCGCATACTCGCTCGCCAGCATGTCGCGTAGCTTTGGATCGGTGTATCTCATCCCAAGCACTCTTTAAGCTGCGCCAGCCCGCGGCGGATGTAGGTCTTCACCGTGCCCAGCGGCTCGCGCAGATGCTGCGCCAGTTCCGAGTGGGTCAAACCATGAAAGAAAGCGAGCGCGATCGACTGGCGCTCGCGATCGGTCAAGCCTTGCATGCAACTGAATATGCTCTTCACGGCGGCACCTTGCACCAGCCGTTCGAGCGGCCCCAATGCCTCGTCCGGCACCGACTCGAATACGCTCTCGTCGTGTGCCGTCTCTTCGTGCTTCGGGCGGCGCAGCCAATCCAGGCAGCGATTGCGGACGATGGTGGTCATCCACGTGAGCGGTGCGGATCGCGTCAAGCTGTATTCGTGCGCGTGGTGCCAAATGTTCAAGTAGCACTCTTGTAGGACTTCTTCGGCCCAGTCGCGGCGTCGCAGCAACCGCAGCGCCACGCCGAACAGCTTGGCCGAGCTCAACTCGTACAGGCGCGCGAACGCCTTCTCGTCGCCGTGTCCGGAGGCGATGAGCAACTCGGTAAGCGGGTCTTGGCTAGGCTGGGCGGCTGCCATTCGTGTCGTTGTTTGCGACCGTTGTACTCCCTATATACGGCAGCCGAGACAAGTCGGATGCGTCGGGCCCGGGGTTGCGGGACGCGATGCAAACCCCGGCTTCGCGCGGGAGTCGGCGCAACGGATTCTAACCCCGCCGCGCCAGGGCGGTGAACAACGGTACCACTGTGGGGGTACGGGCGGTATCAGGCAAAACGAGCAGACAAGGACACTTACCATTACTATTCACCGACAGAAACGCAGGCCTGAGCCCGCAATCGAGGGGTGCGGCCGGCGAACCCTTGAGGAGAAGCGAGTTGGTGAGAACAACAACAAGCACGACGCCGCGATTCGGTGTTGCCAGCTGTGTGCTGTTCGCGCTGGTGTGGGTGGCGATCGCCGCGCCGGCGCAAGCGCGGCCCAATGCGACACCGCTCGCGCCCGCAATTGCCTCGGCGCATCCGTTGGCGACCCAAGCCGGCTACGAGATTCTGTTAAACGGCGGCAACGCCTACGATGCGGCGGTGGCGGTGGCGGCGACGTTGGCCGTGGTCGAGCCGTTTGCCTCGGGCTTGGGAGGTGGAGGCTTCTTTCTGCTGCATCGCGCACGCGACGGCCAGGACGTCATGATCGACGCGCGCGAGGCGGCGCCAGCGGCCGCTACTTCGGACATGTATTTGGACGCCGCCGGCCAGCCCATCGCCAAGGCTTCGCTCGAAGGCGCTAAGGCGGCGGCGATACCGGGATTGCCCGCCGCGCTCGCCCACTTGGCCAAGCGCTACGGCAAGTTGCCACTCAAGCGCAACCTCGAAGCCGCCACCCGCTATGCGCGCGATGGCTTCACCGTCGATGAACGCTACCGCGCCATCACCGACGGCAAGCGCGCGCTGCTGCGCGCGCAGCCCGAGGCGGCGGCCGCGTTCCTCGATCGAGGCGAGACGCCGGAGCTAGGCTATCTGCTCAAACAGCCCGATTTGGCGCGCACCTTGGAGGCTATCGTCGCAGGCGGCGCCGACGGCTTTTACAAGGGCAACGTCGCCAAGGAGCTGGTCGCCGCCAACAATGCCGGCGGCGGCATTTGGCAGTTGAAGGATCTCGCCGCGTATCATGTCGTCGAGCGGGCACCGGTCAAGTTCAAGTTTCTCGACAAGGTAAGCATCACGACGGCCTCGCTGCCCTCTTCGGGCGGGCTCACTTTGGCGCAAGCCCTGGGTATTCTCGAGTACGTGCCTGTGTTTTCCGCCGATTCCAAGCAACGCATGCACTACATGGTCGAAGCCATGCGCCGCAGTTACCAGGATCGCGCGCGCTATCTAGGCGATATTGACTTCGTCGACGTGCCGGTCGCGCGCCTGCTCGACAAGAACTACGCCGCACGCCGCGCCACCTCGATCGATCCCAATCAAGCGAGCGTCAGCGCCGCGCTCAACGACGGCGCGAGGCAGGTAAAGGAAGGCGACAGCACTACGCACTTTTCGCTCATCGACGAGGAGGGCAATCGAGTCGCCGCGACCTTGTCGATCAACACTGCGTTCGGTTCAGGGTTCGTAGCAGGCAAGACCGGTGTGCTGCTCAACAACGAGATGGACGACTTCTCGGTGAGTCCCGGGGTGGCCAATGCCTACGGCCTCACCGGTAGTGAGGCGAACGCGATCAAGCCCGGCAAGCGGCCGCTGTCGAGCATGTCGCCGACCTTTGTCGAAGACGAGCGCGGCGTGCTGATCTTGGGCACGCCGGGCGGATCGCGCATCATCAGTATGGTGATGCTGGCGATTTTCGACTACGTGGGACAGGCCGAGCCCGATGTGCACCGCGTCGTGAGTTTGCCGCGGTTTCATCATCAGTTTCTGCCGGATCGTATCGAAATCGAACCCAAGGCGTTTTCCTACGAGTTGATCGAAGCGCTCGAGTCGATGGGGCACAAGGTCGAGGCGGCACGGCGCAACTGGGGCAACA
>CAZILI010000395.1:0-4015 GCA_964539965.1 uncultured Burkholderiales bacterium
TGGCCTGAACCGGTAGCGAAAATTACACCTCCTCGCCCCTAGTGCTGGCGCTCTACTCGCACGGTAAGGCCTCAAGAAGGTCGCGCGCCGTCGGCGTGTCGCTCAGCCGGGCGAATACCGCCCCCTTGGGCCAGGCGATCTTGATTCGGCTCATCCGCTTGTCCTCTCAGACCGCATCAAAGCTTTATCGACGCGTGACAGATTCCGGACGTTGTTCGCCGACAATCTAGACAGATTGAACCTCGCGCCGCGCAAGTGTGACTCACCGGGTAGCCAGCAGTAATCGGATGGAGTCGAAGAATGGAAGAACTCTACGCAGTCGCGCTCTCTTGGGCCATTACCCTGTCGGGATACACCGCACCGGTCGATCCCCCCGAGGTTGCCATGGTATCGCACCAGTATCTGGTGGAGAAGGCGTGCGCCGGGCGCGAATGCAAAGTCCTGGGATGGTTTCCACCGGGCAAGACCATTTTCCTGGACGATCGGCTCAATCCGAAGGAAGACCTATTCGCCACCTCGATCTTGGTGCATGAGATGGTGCACTACTTGCAGTCCCAGTCCAGCCAGTTCGGCGCTGCGTCCCCCTGCCAGCGCGCCATCAGCATGGAACGCGAGGCTTACGGCATCCAGCGGGAGTTTCTGGTGCGCTACGGCGTCTATCGGCCGGTCGGCGCCTCCATGCACGCCGTGGGTTGCGAGCTAACTGCGCGGAGCGACACCCACACGGCCCACTGACGCATCCCGCCTGTCAGCGCGTCACGCTTGGCAGTTCCTCAAGTCCTGCTTGGCCGCGCCGCTCGACAAAGAACCACGCCAGCGCCAGCACCTGCAACACCAGGCACGCCGCGAAGCCGGCCTGATAGCCGTGCGGATGGTAGCGGCCGGCGGCCTCCGGCCACAGATGAATGATCGCGCCTAGGCCCCACTGGCATGCGAATGCGAGGCTGAAGATGAGTACATTCAGCGCGGTAATCGCGCGCCCGGTGAGCGCGGCCGGGAAATAGCGCGGCAAAATCGCGAAAGCAAGTGAGCCGGCTGTCCCGAAATAACCGAACAATACCCAAGCGAGCAAGGGTTGAGTACGCCAGCCTGCCGCCAATGCGCCTTGCACTGAGCAAAACAACACCACGCCGACGATGAACGGCACCACCGGCAAGCGTCCGGCGCGCGCCAAGCGCGAACCCAGGTGCCCGAACGTGAGCGAGCCTGCAATCATCGCAACGCTCATCGCGAGCAAGTAGTTCGCCGCCGCCGCGCGGCTCAAGCCCCCTACGTCCACCAGCCACGGCCCAGCCCACAGACTCTGTATGCCCATGTAGGTCGCTTGGCTCAGCATGGCAACGCAAGCGATGCGCCAGAACCGCCGGCTCGCATACACGCGGCCCACGGCGAGCAGTTGCTTGCCCAAAGCGTCCCGGTTCGTGCTGTGCGCGTCCTTCGGCGCGACCAACACCAGCAGCGCGACCGCAAGAAGTGCGACCATGCTTGCGCCACCTACCAGATCGCGCCAGGTGAAATGGCTTAGCATGAGTTGTGCGGGGGTCGAGGCGCTGAGCGCGCCCAGCGCGCCGATCACGAATATCCAGCCGTTGGTCTCAGCGAACCCAGCTGCCGGAAACCACACCGTCACGGCTTTGATCGAGGCCAACAGCCCCGCCGACATGCCCAGGCCGATCAAGGCGCGTGCCAAGGTCAAGCCCTCCACGCTGGTCGCGCGCGAGAACAAGAAAGCACCGACGACAGCGCAGGCCACCAAAGTGGCATGCACTCGGCGCGCGCCGAATCGATCCAGTAACACACCCAAAGGAATCTGGAACGCCCCGAAGGCGATGAAGTAGGCGGCGCTCATGAAACCCAACTCGCTTGCCGTCAGATTCAGCTCTCGCACCAAGTCGGGCGCGATCACGGCGCTGATGACACGCAACCAATAGGACGTGAAATAGGCGAGGCCGAACGGCAGCAACACGCGCAAGGCCAAACTACGCCCGGCGGGCAAGTGACTTTCCATGGAGGAGGGCGATGCTACCATACGCGGCGCTACCCAAGAGTCCCGGGGAGGGATCATGCAAGCGCCTTCGCTCGCGCCGCCCTACGTCGAAGCGCTCGCCGCGCTCGGCGCCGTTCGCTCGTTTCCGAAGAACACCGTGCTGGTGCAAGAAGGCGACAACAGCGATCAGCTCTACGTCGTCCTCGCCGGCAGGCTCAAGGTCTATCTCGCCGACAGCGAGGGCAAGGAGATCATCGTCGACACCCTGGGCCCGAATCAGTACTTCGGCGAAATGGCGCTCGACGGCGAGCCGCGCTCCGCCTCGGTCATGACCACCGAAGCGTCCAAACTGGCGGTGGTGCAACGCGAGGACTTCAAGAAGTTCCTGCGTGAAAATCCCGACGCGGCCTTTCAGCTGATCGTGGCGCTGATACAACGAGCCAAGAACCTCACGCGCACGGTCGGCAACCTCGCGCTGCTCGATGTCTACGGCCGCGTGGCGCGATTGCTGCTCGACAACGCGATGGAAGAGTCCGGCCGCTTGGTCGTGGCCGAGCGCATGACCCAACAAGAGATCGCCAAGCGAGTCGGCTCGTCGCGTGAGATGGTGTCGCGCATCCTGAGCGACCTGCGCGAGGGCAAGTACATCTCGGCGGACGGTGATCGCATCGTCATCGACAAGCCGCTGCCGAAGCGGTGGTAGCGCGACCGGGTGACCGGTGCGTGGGACGCACGGTACGCGCGACATGTTGAGCGTGCCGATCATGTAGGGTGCGCCCTGCGCACCGAATCAACGATCGCCGGCGCGTGGGATGCACCGTACGCGCGACATGTTGAGCATGCCGATCATTAGGGTGCGCCTTGCGCACCGAATCAACGATCGCCGGTGCGTGGGACGCACCCTACGGACCTCGTTACTTGGTATTGATGACCTCACCGATGCGCACCCAGCGCTTGCCGTCGAAGCGGATGAGTTGGACGTTCTCGATCGGCAGATAGTCGCTCGGACTGAGGTCGACCTTCACGCCGGGCAGCATCAAAGGCAGTTGCAAATTGTGCACGCGCGTCGCCTGACGCAGCAAATTCTCTCGCGTCAGGTCGTCGCCGCACTGCTTGAGCACGTGCACCATGAGCTGAGCGGTCGAATAGCCGAGCACATTGTCCCAATCGAGCGCGTCGCCTCCCGGATACCATTTCTTCGCCCAGGCAAGATACTCTTTCATCGCCGCATCGTTTTGCCATTGCGGGTCGACCGGATCTTTGGCCACCGCGGATGAAATCAAGCCCTCCGCCTTTTCCAATCCCGCCAGTTCGAGCACCAACTTGACGGACGAGCAGAAAAACGGCGCGACGTGCAGCGGATGCCACTGCAGATCGTGCAGCTTGCGCAACGCCATCGCGCAATGCTTGGGCCCGACAAAAGTGAACAGGGTGTCGGCGCCGGAGGCTTTCAGCGAGACGAGTTGCGAGTCGATGGTCGGATCCTGCACATTGGTCGACGCCTCCGCTACGAGCTGCGCGCCGCTTTGTGCCGCAAGGCCGTCCTTGATCCCGAGGTAGTACTCCTTCCCGGTCTCTTCGTTGCCGTACAGGATAGCGATGCGCGCGTTGGGTCGCGTGCGCGAGAGATATTGCATGTAGGCCCTGGCCTCGTGATAGAAGGACGGGCGCGTGCTCGGGATGGTCCAGGGGAAATGCTCCGGATCGGACCAGCGCAGCATATTGGTCGAGATGAACAGATGCGGCACCTTCTTTTCGTTCACGTACTTCTGGATCGCGCCGTTGGTAATCGTGCCGAGCGACGCGAACAAAGCGAACACTTGCTCGTTTTCGATCAGCTTGCGCGTGTGCTCGACGGTCTTTGCGGGGTTATAGCCGTCGTCCAGACTGATGAGCTTGATCTTGCGGTCGTTTACGCCGCCCTGCGCGTTGATCATGTCGAAATACGCGGCCTGCGTCCGGCCGACGGTCGCGAGCGCCGAAATCGGGCCGCTATAGGGCATGGTTTGCCCGAGCAGGATTTCGGTG
>CAZILI010000396.1:0-4006 GCA_964539965.1 uncultured Burkholderiales bacterium
TTGGATTCGATCAAGATCGACCGCTCGTTCGTGACGCCGCTCGACGGCGACGAAGCGGGGCAGGCACACGCGATCGTGCGCTCGGTGAGTCATCTCGCCGACGCGCTCGGGCTGTACACCTTTGCCGAAGGCGTGGAAACAGAGCAGCAAATGGCGGCGCTGCGCGCACAGGGCTGTGCGGCGATGCAGGGCTATCACGTGGCGCGCCCCATGCCGGCGTCCGAAGTCGCCACCTTCATACGCGCCTGGCCTCACTCCTCGTTCGGCGCGGAGGCGCGTCAAGTTCGCACCGCCGACGCTTAGGGCGCCGGGCGAAGGTGCGCGACGCGCACGCTACCGGCTACATCGCAACGCCGGGAAGGTGCGTCGCACGCGCCGTTTCACCGTCGTTGGTGCGCAGGGCTCGCGCGCCCTAAGGCCGCGCCGCATCCATCACGTCGTCGCGTAGGGTGCGTCCCACGCACTGAGCCACGTCCTCAGCGCGACAGCCGGCGCAAGTCCTCGGGTGTGTCGATATCGGCCAGCACACCGCTGTCGTCGGTCGGGATCAATTGCAGGTCGGCGGCATGGGCGCGCAGAATCTCGCGTGCGCCCGCATCTCCGCTCAACGTCAGCAATTCATCGCGAAAGCGCGAGCCGATCCCGACCGGATGGCCACGCCGCCCGTTGAACTCGGGCGCAGACAACCGAGCGCCGCCGCGAAGCGACTCGACCACGGCTCGGATACTGCGCGGCGAGATGAGCGGCATATCGGCAAGCGCCACCACCCAGCCTTGTGCCTCGCGCGTGGCGGCCACGGCACAGGCAAGGCTCGCCCCCATGCCCTCGTGCGCACGCGCACACTCGACTACTTCGACGCCCGTCTCGCGCGTCAAGATGTCGCGCAGCGCACAATCCCCGGGCCGCACGACAGCCACCACGCGATCTAGGGCGGCCTTCAGGTTGCGCGCGGAGGCAACGGCAAGCGGTGTGCCGTGAAGGGACTGCAAGAGTTTGCCGCCGCCAAAGCGCGTGGCCGCACCGGCGGCCAGCAAGACGCCGACGATCAACGCACTGCGGCGAGTTTGGGTTGCGGCGATGCCCCGCTCGCCTGCGTCGGCACGGGACGCAACTCGATGCCGTTGCGCACTGCGGTGATGTCGGCGAGAATCGCCACCGCCATCTCGGGTGGGAACTTACTGCCGATCGGCAAACCGATCGGCCCGCGCATGCGCGCGATCTGCTCTGGCGTCAGGTCGAACTCGGCTAGGCGTTTACGGCGCCCCTCTTGATTCTTCTTCGAGCCGATCGCGCCGACATAGAAGGCGTCGGATTTCAGCGCTTCCAGCAGCGCAAGATCGTCCTGCTTCGGATCATGGGTCAAGGCGATGATCGCCGTATGCGCATGGGCCATGAGCCCGATCACGAAATCGTCTGGCATTTGCTTGGATAGCTCGATGCCGGGGATCTCCCAAGACAGCTGATACTCTTCGCGCGGGTCACACACTGAAACCTGATAGTCGAGCGCCTGCGCCATTTGCGCGGTGTAATAGGTCAACTGGCCGGCGCCGATGATCGCGAGCCGCCAACGCGGCCCATGCACCGTGGTGAGCAGATGAGCGGCTTCGTCGTACACTAAATCGTCGTAGACATCGGCCGCGACGACTTCCGCCGCCCCGGTTTCGAGATTCAATTTGCGCGCGCACACCTCGCGCCGCTCGATGCGAGACAAGACTTCGCTCCAACTTCTGCCGTCTCGAATCGGTTCGAGCACAAGTTGGAGGGTGCCGCCGCAAGGAAGGCCGAATCGCCGCGCTTCCTCGGAGGAGACGCCGTAGGCGACGAGCTTGGGTTTATCTTGCGTTTCTTCCCCCGCCTTGATGCGGGCAATCATGTCTTCTTCGATGCAGCCGCCGGATACGGACCCAGCCAACTGACCGTCGTGTGCTACGGCCAACATCGCCCCGGGGGGCCGGGGCGATGAGCCGAACGTCTTGACTACCGTGATCAGCGTGACCCGAAGTCCTCCGTCGAGCCAAGCGATGGCTTTCTTGAGGACCTCGAGGTCAGTGCTGTGCATGGCGGGTTACGTTACGCCGTGATGCCCGGCTTGAAGGGCGTCTTGCGCAGACGCTTGCCGGTCGCGTTGAACACCGCATTAGAGATGGCAGGCGACACCAGCGGCACGCCCACTTCACCCAATCCGCCGGGCTTCTCGTCGCTCGCCACAAAGAAAATGTCGATCGGCGGTGTTTCGGCCATGCGCGGAATGTAGTACTTGTGGAAGTTGGTTTCCTGCACGGCACCCCCCGCGATGGTGATCTCGGAGAACGCGTTTTGCAGGCCCGACACCACGCCGCTCTGAATCTGCTGGTGCGAGATGTTCGGGTTGATGAGCCGGCCGGCGTCGACCGCATACACCATGCGGTGCAGCTTGATCTTGCCGTCGGCCATGACTTCCGTGTCGGTAATTAAGCAGCCGTAGGTTTCGTAGCACTCGATCACCGCCACGCCCATCGCGCGGTTACCGCTCGCCGCACCCGGCTTGTAGCCGGACTTGGCGACCGCGAGATCGATCACGCCCAAGTAGCGTGGCTTGTCGCGCAGCAAGATACGGCGGTATTCGACCGGATCCTTGCCGGCAGCGTGCGCCAGCTCGTCGATGAAGATCTCTTGCGCAAATGCGTTCAGGTTGTTGGACACGGCGCGCCAGTAGCCGACCCGTTGGCCGGTATCGACCATGGTTAGCGACAGATTCCAGTTCGCGACGTCGTACGGGAAGTTCTCCGCCGCTTCGAGCATGAACGGATCGACCCCCTTTTGGATGGCGCCCGGGAACATGCGCGAAGTGATCGACGGCCCCGCGATCTTGTACTTCCACGCGGTTGGGAAGCCGTTCGCATCCAGCGCCGTATCGACCTTGATCAAACTTACCGGGCGATACGAGTCGTTGGTCATGTCGTTCTCGCGTGACCAAATGACTTTGACCGGCGTGCCCTTCATCTCCTTGGCGGCGAGCGCCGCTTGCACGATGAAGTCCATTTCGATCTTGCGGCCGAAACCGCCGCCCAAGAACGTGGTGTGCACGTTCACCTGCTCGGGCTTCAGCCCCGTCGCCTGCGCCACCGTCGGCGGCACCAGGGTCTGGAACTGCGTGGGCGCCCAGATCTCAGCGCCGCTGTCGGTCACGACGCAAGTGGCGTTCATGGTTTCCATCGGCGAATGGGACAGGAACTGGAGCTCGTACTCGGCCGACATCGTCTTGGCCGCACCCTTCATGGCCGCCTCGACGTCGCCGCGCGATTTCGCTTCCACGCTCTCGCCCTTCATGCCCTCGGCGAGCATGGCGGAGATCTTTTCGCTGTTGAGCGCCGCGTTCTTACCGCCGTCGAACTGGATCTTGGCGGCTTGCAGCCCTTTCTTCGCATTCCAATACGTGTCTGCGATGCAGCAAACACCGTTGGTATACGTGTCGTTGAACTTGAAGATCTTCTTTACGCCGGGCGAGGCCATGGCGGCCGCCTCGTCCATGCCGGTGACGTTGCCGCCGATGACCGGCGCCATTTCCACGGCGGCCAGCAGCATGCCCGGCACTTTGACGTCGATGCCGAACTCGGCCACGCCGTTCACTTTGTACTGCGAATCGAACCGGCGCAACGGCTGGCCGATGATCTTCCAGTCCTTCGGGTCCTTCAGCGGCGGATCCTTCGGCTCTTGCTCTTGCGCAGCCGCCTCCACCAGTGAGCCGTAGCTCATCTTAGTCCCGCCCGGGCCCATCACGTGGCCCTTCTCGGTCCACAGCTTGGATGCCTCCACACCGGATTTCTTGGCGGCCGCAGCGACGAACATGGCGCGCGCGGCAGCGCCGGCTTGGCGCAGATAGGTAAACGAGTCACGGATCGAGGTGGAGCCGCCGGTCAGCTGTGCGCCGAAAATGCGATTGATATAGGGCGGCGCGGCGGGCGGGATGCCCACTTGCAAGTCAGCCAGGTCTAGATCCATCTCTTCGGCGACCAGCGTCGTGACG
>CAZILI010000397.1:0-3988 GCA_964539965.1 uncultured Burkholderiales bacterium
ATCTTCGAGAACCGCTACATGCACGTGCTCGAGCTGAAACGGCTCGGCGCCGACATCGACGCCGAGGCCAGCACTGCCGTGGTACGCGGCGTCGAGCAACTGCAGGGCGCGACGGTCATGGCGACCGATCTGCGCGCCTCGGCCTCGTTGGTGCTCGCAGGCCTAGTCGCCGAGGGTGAAACCACCGTGGAGCGCATCTATCACCTCGATCGCGGTTACGAGCGCATTGAAGAAAAGCTGTCCGGGCTGGGCGCCAGTATTCGTCGGGTAAAATAAGCGCATTGGCGTGAGTCGAGGATGAGTGGGTGAAGCGCGAAAGAGCAAGAATTCAGGCGCAGGCGGCGATGGTCGCCGAGAAGCGTGTGGCCTCGGTTGCCGACGAAGACCGATCGGCCGCCCGACCCGCCTCGTCGGCCGGACCCTTTGCCGGGGTCACGCTCGCGCTGTCCAAGGGCCGCATTTTCGATGAGACCGTACCGCTGCTGCGCGCGGCGGACATCGTGCCGACAGAGGACCCCGAGACCTCGCGCAAGCTCATTATCGCCACCAATCGCACCGACCTGCGCTTCATCATCGTGCGCGCCAGCGACGTACCGACCTACGTGCAGTATGGCGCCGCCGATCTCGGCGTGGCCGGCAAGGACGTACTGGTCGAGCACGGCGGCGCCGGTCTGTATGAGCCGCTCGACTTGGCGATCGGCCGCTGCCGCATGATGGTCGCCGTGCCCGACGGATTCGACTATCAAAGCGTCGTGCGGCGCGGTGCTCGGCTGCGCGTGGCCACCAAGTACGTTCAAACCGCGCGCGAGCACTTCGCCGCCAAAGGCATGCACGTCGACTTGATCAAGCTGTACGGTTCGATGGAACTCGCGCCGCTGGTCGGCTTGGCCGACGCCATCGTCGACCTGGTCAGCACGGGCAATACCTTGGCGGCGAATCACCTCGTTGCCGTCGAGGAAATCCAGCCGATCAGCGCGCGCCTGGTGGTCAATCGTGCCGCATTCAAATTGAAGCGCGCACAGCTGCAGCCGATCGTGCAGGCATTCGAGCGCGCGGCGCTGGCGGCATGATCGAACTGCGGCGCCTATCGAGCCGGCAGCCCGATTTCGCTGCTCGACTCGACGCCTTGATCGCCTTCGACAGTGCGCAGGACGGACTAGTCGAGTCGGCCGCGCAGGCCATCGTTCGCGCCGTCAAGGTGTTGGGCGATGCGGCGCTGCTGGACTACACCGAACGCTTCGACCGCATAAAGGCGGCCTCGGTGGCCGAGTTGGAACTCGGCCGCGACGAGCTAGATCGGGCGCTCGCCGGCATTGCGCGCGAGCAGCGCGAGGCCTTGCAGTTCGCGGCGCAGCGCATCCGCGCCTACCACGAGCGTCAAGTGCAAGCCTCCTGGCACTATACCGAGGCCGACGGAACGTTGCTAGGCCAGAAGGTGACTGCGCTCGATCGCGTCGGGTTGTACACCCCCGGCGGCAAGGCCGCCTATCCGTCTTCGGTGCTAATGAACGCCATTCCCGCCAAGGTCGCTTGTGTCGGCGAGTTGATCATGGTGACACCCACCCCCGATGGGGTGCGCAACCCGCTGGTGCTGGCCGCGGCCGCGCTCGCCGGCGTGGATCGGGTGTTCGCCGTCGGCGGCGCCCAGGCAGTGGCGGCGCTCGCCTACGGCACGGCAACCATACCGCAAGTCGACAAGATCGTCGGCCCCGGCAACGCCTACGTGGCGGCGGCCAAGCGGCTGGTGTTCGGCGTGGTGGGGATCGATATGATCGCGGGACCGTCCGAGATCCTAGTGATATGCGACGGCTCGCCCGATCCGGATTGGATCGCGATGGATTTATTCTCCCAGGCCGAGCACGACGAAATCGCGCAGTCGATCCTGCTGTGTCCCGATGCCGCGTACCTCGATCAGGTCGCCGCCAGCATGAAGCGACAGCTTCCGAGCATGCCGCGGCAAGCCGTGATTCGTGCCTCGCTGGAAAATCGCGGCGCCCTGATCGAGGTACGCGACTTGAGCGAAGCATGCGAGCTTGCCAACCGCATCGCGCCAGAGCACCTGGAGCTGGCGGTCACCGATCCCGATGCGTTGCTGCCCTCGATCAAGCACGCCGGCGCCGTGTTCCTCGGCGCCTATAGCTCCGAAGTGCTCGGCGACTATTGCGCCGGCCCCAATCACGTCCTGCCGACTTCGCGCAGCGCGCGCTTTTCCTCCCCCTTAGGGGTGTACGATTTCCAGAAGCGCACCAGCGTGATCAAGATCTCGCCGGCGGGCGCGCGCGAGCTGGGCCGAGTCGCCGCTACCTTGGCTTACGGCGAGGGCCTGGCCTCGCACGCCAAGTCGGCCGAGTTTCGCCTGGGACATCGATGACCACACCCGCGCAGCTCATCAAGCCCGAAATCTTGGCGATGTCGGCCTATCACGTGTCGCCGAGCGCGGGCATGGTCAAGCTCGACGCCATGGAGAATCCCTATCCGCTGCCCGAGCGCCTGGCGCAACTGCTCGGCGAGCGGCTGGGGCGGGCGCCGATCAATCGCTATCCCGATCCGCACAGCGCGGCGCTCAAGGACAGGCTGCGCGAGGTGCTCGGTATTCCGGCGGAGTTGGGCTTGCTGGTAGGAAACGGCTCGGACGAAATCATCCAGATCGTCACCCTGGCGCTCGCCCAGCCGGGTGCAACCATGTTGGCATTCGAGCCCAGCTTCGTCATGTATCAGATGGTCGCGGCCTTTTGCGGCATGAAGTACGTCGGCGTGCCGCTCAACGCAGACTTCACGCTCGACCTACCTCGCGCCGAAGCGGCCATTCGAGAGCACCGGCCGGCGCTCATCTTTGTTGCCTATCCCAATAACCCGACCGGCAATCTGTTCGACCGCGCGGGGCTGGAGCGCATTCTCGACATGGCCCCCGGCCTGGTGGTGAGCGACGAGGCCTATTTCCCGTTCAACGATGAGAGCTTCCTCCGCTCGCTGGGCACGCGACCCAACCTGGTGATGATGCGCACCGTCTCCAAGCTAGGGCTGGCCGGCTTGCGCTTGGGCCTGCTCGCCGGTCCGAGCGACTGGCTCGGCGAATTCGAAAAACTACGCCTTCCCTACAACGTGAACGTGCTTACCCAGCTCGCCGCCGATTTGGTGCTGGGCGAAGTCGAGGCCCTGCGCGAGCAGGCCGCCGCCATACGGGCCGAGCGCGAACGCCTGTGGCCGGCGCTTGCCGCGCTTGCGGGGGTCGAGGCGTTTCCCACCGCCGCCAACTTCATCCTGTTCCGCGTGGCGCAAGCCGATCGGGTGTTTGACGGCCTCAAGCAACGTGGTATATTGATAAAGAATTTGTCGCATTCGCATTCTCTACTTGCGAATTGCCTACGGACAACGGTCGGAACACCGCAAGAAAACGAGCGCTTCTTAAGCGCCCTAAAAGAAACCCTCGCCTAGCGATTCCCTCACCACAGGTTTTGAGCCCTCGCGGCTAGCACGCTAGCCCCTACATTCATTTCGATTTGCCATGAGTCCCGAGTCCTCTTCGCGTGCGGCGCAGGTCCATCGCAACACGCTCGAGACGCAGATCGCGGTGTCGTTGAATTTGGACGGCGCGGGGAGCGCCAAGCTCGCCAGCGGCGTGCCGTTCTTGGATCACATGCTCGATCAGATCGCGCGCCACGGCATGGTCGACCTCGAAGTCGCCGCCAAAGGGGACTTGCATATCGACGCCCACCACACGGTAGAAGACGTCGGCATCACCTTGGGGCAGGCGCTGCGTCAAGCGCTCGGCGACAAGAAGGGCATCCGCCGCTACGGGCACGCCTACGTGCCGCTCGATGAGGCGCTGTCGCGCGCGGTGCTGGATATCTCCGGTCGCCCGGGCCTGGTGTTCAGAGTGGAGTTCGCGCGCGCCAGAGTCGGCGACTTCGACGTCGACCTGACGCGGGAGTTTTTTCAGGGCTTCGTGAATCACGCGCTCGTTACCCTGCATATCGAAAACTTGTAC
>CAZILI010000398.1:0-2648 GCA_964539965.1 uncultured Burkholderiales bacterium
CTGGCGCGCGCGCTTTCGCGGCACCGCCTACCACAACACGGTCAGCGTCGACGGCAAGAACCAAACGCGCTACGAGCCGGGCCGCAAGAAGCTCAGGATCGCCGGCCCGCCGCCACACCACGAACTGCGTGCCTTCACCCACCAGGCCGGCTTCGACCTGCTGCACGGTCTCGCGCGCAGCCACGAGTACGACGCCGTGCACGAACGCCACATCGCTTTCGTGCTGCCCGAGTACTGGGTAGTGTGCGACCGCTTGACCGCGGCCTCCCCGCATCGCTACGACTTGACCTTTCACTTCTCGCCGCACGCCCACGGCCGCATCCACGCCTCGCAACAGGCGGGCGTGCATACCGTCTGCGTGCCGCACTTAGTGATCGCGCAAGGCGCCAGCGAGGCGACTGGGCTCGTCATCGAGTCGGGCTGGGTGTCGCCGCGCTATGGCGAGAAGCTGCCCGCTCCGTATGCGCGCTTCGTGCGCGAGGCCAAGGACACGCGGTTCGTCAGCGTGCTGTTTCCGTACCGCGAGCAAGCCCCGATCGTGCGCCCGCGCGAACTGCCGGTATGGTGCGAGCAGCGCGGCGAGTTGGCGCCGCAAGCCTGCGCGCTGACGATCTCGCTGCGCCAAGACGAGCGCTGGTTCACCGACTGCCTGTTTTTCACTTCCGACAGCGAGCCGCGTACTTGGCGCTTCGGCCCCTATCGCTTTAGCGGCCGGCATTTGTTCGTGCGCAAGAACGCATACGGGCAGGTGATGCGCCTGCACATGAGCGCCGGTGCCGAGCTGGAAGAAGCCGGCTATCCGGTGTCGATCGAGGAGCGCTGATGGAGCCGGCCGCAAGCCTGATTCACGATCCGACCTTGCCCCAGCTCTCGCTCGTGCTCGATGCGCAGGTGATGACGCAGGAGTTCGCGCGCACGTTGTCGGTCGCGGGCGCGGCGGTCGAGCATTGCCGCATCGAGCACGTGCGCTACAAGCCTGGCCGCGGCTGCGTCGTAGGCTATTGCATCGGCATGCGCAGCGCTGCCGGCGAGCGCGGCGAGCAATGGATATCGGCACGGCTGTACGAGGCCGGCGGGTCGGCCGCGCGCTACCTGAAGGCTAAGCGCCGGCGCTTGGAGGCACCGCGCTACGGGCCGCCGGTGTGGCACGTGCCCGCGCTCGACATGGTGGTATGGGCGTTTCCCAACGACCGCAAGCTGCGGGCGATGGCGGCGTGCATCGAACCGGCGCGGATTCGCGCCGGCTTGGTGCCGGCGCTGGTAGGCGCCGTTCACGGAGCCGACTGGCAGTTGGACGGTTGCTCTCATCGGGTGGTGCACTACGTTCCCGAGCACGGCTTGAGCGTGCGCGCCGAGCTTACGTTGCGCCGGCGCAGCAGCGGCGCAGACAAGCACTGGTGTTTGTTCGGCAAGACCTACTACGACCGCCGCGGCTTCGATACCTACCGCCTCATGCAGCGCCTATGGGCGAGTCCAGTGCGGCGCGCCGGCGCGCTCAACATGCCGCGTCCGGTGCTCTATCAGGCGGCGCATCGCCTGCTGTGGCAAGAGGCCGTGCCGGGAGTGATGCTGGCCGATTGCGCCGGCGCCGAGGCGTATGCGCAGGCGGGCCTGCAAGTCGCCGCCTTGCACGGCGCGGCGATCGAGGTCAACGGGGCGATCGAGTGCTCGAGTTTGTTAGAGCGTATCGACCGCGCGGCGGCGACCTTGGCGGCCGTATCGAGCGAGCGCGCCCGACGCCTGTGGCGCGCGTGCGGCTGGCTGTTCGAGCGGGCCGCCGGCGTCGATTTCACCCCGCGCGCGGTGCTGCACGGCGATCTGCACGCCAAGAACATCCTGATAGACCGGCAATCTGCCGCCTTGATCGACTTCGACGCAGCCACTGCCGGCCCTCCCGCTCTCGACGTGGCGAGCTTTCTCGCCGGCCTGTTGTACGCGAACGCCGGCGACATCGAGCGGTCGATGGGGCCGATGCGAGCGTTTCTCGACGCCTATCGCGGCGCCGCCGCCTGGCGCGTGGAGCGGCGCGACCTCGAATGGTGCTTCGTCTACGCGCTGGTGGCCGAGCGCGTGTACCGCTGCGTCACGCGCATGAAGCCCGGCCGGCTGGCGCTCATCGATCGCTTGATCGAGCTAGCCGAGCAAGCGGCGCACGGTGAGCTGGACATAGGCGCATGACGACCTCGACTTCTCTGTATGCTCGTTTCGCCCGGTTCGCCGATGCGCCATCGATGCGCGCCCTGCTGGGCGAACACGCGGCGGCGATTTTCGGCGTCGCGACAGAGGTCCGTTCTTGCCGCTTGGTCGAGGCGGCCTACAAGAGCTATCACGAAGATCCGGCGCACGCGCGCGCGACCTACGCCGCCACGTGGGCACTGCAGCTAGAGCCGCCGCGGCACGACGCGCTGGTCTACGTGAAGGCCTATCAAGGCGGGCGCAGCCGCCAGGCCTTCGCGGCGTTTGCACAATGCGAGGGCGTCACGCACGTGGCGCAGCATGATCTCATCGTGTGGCGCTTTCCGAGCGATCCGCGCCTGCCGCAGTTGGCCTCCGCACTCGAGCCGCAGACGGCGCGCGCGCACTTGCCGTATGCGAGGCTTGCGCCCGCGCTGGTCGGCCCGGCGGCGCTGCGCGGTCTGCGGGTCGAA
>CAZILI010000398.1:2658-3986 GCA_964539965.1 uncultured Burkholderiales bacterium
CAACGCTGCGTGCTGCGCTATCGGGCACAGCATGAGCGCGGTGAGTTGGAGCTGTACGCCAAGTGCTACGCCGACGAGCGCGGCGCGGCGATCGATGCGCGGTTACAAGGTTTGTGGAAGGCGGCGCAGCGCTCTCGCCGGTTGTGCATCGCGCCCCCGCTCGGCTACGACGCGGAGCGGCGTACCTTGTGGACGCACGCTGTGGTGGGCAAGGGATTTCTGCAAGCGTTGCGCGAGACCGATCCCGCTCCGTTGCTCGACGCCGCCGCGCAGGGCCTCGCGGCCTTGCACGCTAGCGCATTGGAGGAGACGCGCGTCACCAGCCTCTCTGCGCGGCTGCGCGAGATCGAGAAGAAATCCGGCAAACTCGCGCGCGCCGTGCCGAGCCTCACACAGCGATTGGACGACCTATGCGGTCGGCTCACCGAATCGGCGCAACGCTTGGGCTCCACGGAGACTTGTCCGATTTCCGGCGACTTTCATCTAGGCCAGCTGCTGGTGCGCCAGCGTACGGTGCACTTCGTCGACTTCGATGACGCGGCGCTCGGCGATCCGGCGCAAGACGTCGGCAATTTCGTCGCCGACTTGTCGTTTCACTGCTTCGACGCTGAGCGCGTCGAGCGCATGAGCCGCCGCTTCATCGCGAGCTATCGCCGTCACGCGCCGCTGCCGGTGGACGACGAGCGTATCCATTGGCACGCTCTGATCCATCTCATCGGCAAGGCGTTTCGGGTGTGCTTGCGCCCGCGTGCGGATTTGACGGTCGATCTCGCCTATGTGCTGGCGGCGATCGATCGCCTCGAAGCGCGCTTGGTTCTGTCCAGTGCGAGCCGTGTGCCAGATTGGAGCGGTTCAGGCTGCTCCCCCGTTAGCGGCGCGCTACTCTCATGAGCGCTCCCGGACCACAGCGCTTTCGCGCCTTTGTGCTCGCCCGGCTCGCCGAGATGAAAGGTCGGCTCGCGATCGCGATCCTCGGCCTGGTCGGCGTGATCGCCGCCGAGTTGGCCGCGCCCTGGCCGTTGAAAATCATCTTCGACTATGTGCTGCTCGCGCGTCCGCTGCCGCCCGGCATGCAGTGGTTGCGCGAGCTGATGGGGCAGGGCACCGTGGTCGCGCTGGCGGCGTTGGCCGGCGCTATCGCGCTGATCGCATTGTTGGGCGGCAGCTTCTCCTATTTGCAGATCTACAACACCTCATGGGTAGGGCATAGGCTCGTGTATCGCCTGCGCTGCGAGTTGTTCGCCCACCTGCAGCGCCTGTCGCTCGCTTTTCACGCGCGCTCGCGCTCGGGCGAGCTGTTGTCCAAGGTGGCGAACGATACCGCGGTG
>CAZILI010000399.1:0-3975 GCA_964539965.1 uncultured Burkholderiales bacterium
CTGAAGCTGCGCATCGGCGACAGCCCCAAACGCGATTTGGAGCGCATCGGCGCGGTACGCAAGGCGTTCGGCGAGGACTTGGTGATTCTCACCGACGCCAACACGGGATACCACATCGACGACGTCCGCGCCGTCATGCCGGGCTTGGAAGCCAATCGCGTCGGCTGGCTGGAAGAACCCTTCCCGTCGCACGACTATACGAGCTATCGACAGGCCGCCGCACTCGGCAAAGTGCCGCTCGCGGCCGGCGAGAACCATTACACGCGCTACGAATTCAACCGCGTCATCGAGAGCGGGGCGATCACGATCTTGCAACCCGATCTATCCAAGACGGGCGGCATCACCGAGGCGTTGCGCATCGCCGCCTTCGCCTCTGCCTGGCGCTACCCGATCCATCCGCATACTTCGATGACGGGGCTCAACATGGCGGCGACCATTCACTTCTTGGCCGCGATCGACAACGCAGGCTATTTCGAGGCCGACATCTCGAAGAACAATCTGTTTCGCGACGAGTTGGTGTCGACTCCGTACGAGATCGGCAAGGACGGCTGCGTGCGGCCGCTGGAAAAACCCGGCATCGGCGTGGAGGTGGACGAAACATTCCTCGAGAAACATCCCGTGATCGAGGGGCCGGGATACGTGTGAGGTCGATCGGCACAGACGGTGCGCAGGGCACACTCCACGCGGGTACTCTGTAGGGTTACGCGCTGCTAGCCGCATCTGGGTGCGCCCTTGGTCGATATACCCCCGCTAGCCGGATGCTGCGTGCGCTGAGTTCGCCCTATCTGGCGCTCGCCATGAGTTCGCTGCTGTGGGCGGGCAACGCGGTTGTCGGCCGCGGCATACGCGAAGAACTACCGCCGGCGACGTTCGCGTTCTGGCGCTGGGTGGTCGGCATGGGCGTGCTCGCCGTCTTCGCGCTACCGCACCTCGCGCGGCAATGGCCTCTGGTGCGCGCCGCCTGGCGTCCGTTGCTCGCCATGGGCTTGTTCGGCACCGCCATCCACAACGCGCTGCAGTATCAAGGCCTGCAGTACACCACGGCAACCAACGGGCTGCTGCTCAATTCTTGCGTGCCGATCATGGTAATTTTGTTCTCGCGCCTGTTTCTGCGACAGCGTCTGACGCTGCTGCAAGACCTCGGCGTGCTGCTTTCGTTGGTCGGCGTGGTCACCATCGTGATCCGCGCCGACTTGAGCGTGCTGGCGGGGCTCGCCTACAACGTGGGCGACCTGTGGGTGTTGATCGGCATCACGTGCTGGGCCGTCTACACGCTATGCTTGCGCTGGCGGCCGGCAGAACTGCATCCGCTCGCGTTTTTGTTCGCGATCGGTTTGATCGGAATGACCGCGATGGCGCCGTTTCATTTGGCGGAGATGGCCGTCCGCTGGCCGTTCCGGCCGAGCGCGAACGCACTCGGCGCGATCGTATACACCGGCCTCGGGCCCACTTTGCTCGCCTTCATCTGCTGGAATTACGGCGTCAAGCAGATCGGGGCCAGCAAGGCGAGCTTGTTTCTGCATCTCATGCCGGTGTTCGGCACCTTCCTGTCGATGCTGTTTCTGGGTGAGACCTTGCACCTGTACCACGTGTTGGCGCTCAGTCTCATCTTTCTCGGGATCTATCTCACCACCAAGCCGCAGGCGCATCCGGCTTCCGCGCCGGCCCGGCCATGAAACACCGCGGCCGCCCGAAAGCGGTCGCGGTGATATCGCGCTAGGATTCGATCAGCGCAGCAAAGGCAAGTCGATCGGGGATGGCTCCTCGATGATGGTCACTTGCGCGCTTGCGCTGTTGTTGGCGCGATTCGCGTCCAAGGTGGGGCTGAACGCGGTGAAGGTCGTGCCGATGGTGCCGGGCGAGCCGTTGTAGAAGCCGGCCACACTCACCGTCGCACTGGCTCCGCTCGCCAACGCACCCAGATCACATCCGACCAGCTGGCGCAGCGCGCCGCTCAATGTGCAAGTGCCTTGTGTCGTGCTCACCGTTACCGGCCGCGGCAGATTGCTGAACGGCAGCACAGCGCTCGAGAGCGCTACGGCATCGGCGCTGGCGGGGCCGAGGTTACGCACGGTGGCGGTGAAGAAGACTCGCGAGCCGCTTCTCACCCCATCGGGAAACGCGTTAGCAGTGACCTCCAAATCGGCCTGGTTTACCACGACGGCGGCCGAGAAGGGGTTGACCGCGATGTCGATCGCGCCGCCGCGGGCCAGGCGCGCGATCTCTTGGCTCGCCGTCAGCACGCGCTGCGCCAGCACTTTCTGCTGCGTACCCACCGGAAGGTTGGCGTTGACACCGGCGAGGTCGATGCAGTACAGGTCTTGTCCGCTCGCCGCGAACGCGAGGTTCGCGCCCAGGGCGCTGGTGTAGATATCCAACCCGGCGGTGGGCGCAAAGTTGATCGGCTTGCCTTGCTCGTCCACGATCGGTCCGACGGTCTTCAGCTGCCCCCCGCCGGTGTTGGAGCTGCCGGCGGCGTTGCGATCGGCGATCGTCACCAAAGTGTCGAGGTCGTAGTCGATCATGAAGAAGGTCGTCGTCGCGGCCGGAGCGATGTTGGTATCGTAGGCGCCGGCGGTGATGTTCGGATCGACGTTGGCGTTGGCGTCGCCCGCCGCGTACCGGAGCGCCGTCTGGACAACGGTTTGATTGAGCGTCGCGCCGGTCAAGGCGTAGTTCTGATCGTTGCTGCCGATCAGGCGAAGTGCATTCTGCGTGCCGGTGGGATTGAAGTCGGCGAGCGACTGATAGCCGCCCGCGAAGCGCGGTGCCACGTTGCTCACCAGGCTCGCCCGATACGGCGTGAGGCTAGGATTGATGAGGTACACCGCGCCGGTATCGCTGATGCCATAGAAGCTGCCGTTGTTCGGATCGCTCGGCCGAAAGTCGATGCCGATGAGATTGCCGTCGATGCCTGTGACTTGAGTCGCTTGCCCGGGCGAGCCCAGCCGCATGGCCGCGATGGTGTTGTGCGTGCCCAGCACGTACGCGGTGAGCGAGTTGAGCGATGGATCGGAGCACGCCCCGGCGGCCAGCGCCGGCGCGGTCGAGCCCACGCCCGCGAGCGCGCACACGGCGGCGGCAAGGTTTACTGCCGAGCGGGAAATAGTCTTTCCAGGAAACTTGTACATGATAGGTCCTCAGTAAGTCGAAGATGGTTTTCGAAATCGGCCGGCCGGCGGGAGCCGTGCCGCTGCGATGCGTGATCGCAGGATTGGCTGCGAATCGCCTCATCAGTGCAGATTTACGTAGCCGCCGCGCGCGCGGTTGCACGCCGAACGGCCTATGCCGTTCGGCTGGGTCGGTGCAAGCTGCTAGCGGACTCTCGCGCAAGTTCGTAGCGTGAGTGCGGCCGGGCCGCGCGGATCGCGGATCACGGATCGCGGATCGCAGATCGCGGATCAAGAAAAGTGACGAAATTGGCGCCAGGCGCGAAGCAAACCGCAGCCCGGTTTGGGAACCCGGCTACGATTTGCGACAAAATATGGTGGCGATTTCGCCACTTTTATGTTGCGAACTTGCGCAGCTGCACACTAGACTCCGCGTTTTCCGAGGATGTTCCGCAGCCCATGACCTCTGGTCCCCTCTCTCACCTTCGCGTGCTCGATTTGAGTCGCATTCTCGCCGGCCCCTGGTGCACGCAAATCCTCGCCGACCTCGGCGCCGAAGTGATCAAGATCGAGCGCCCGCGCGTGGGCGACGACACGCGCACCTGGGGTCCGCCCTACCTCAAGGACGCGCAAGGCAAAGACACCAGCGAAGCCGCCTACTATCTGAGTTGCAATCGCGGCAAAAAGTCGGTCACCTTGGACATCGCCAAGCCGCAAGCGCAAGCGCTGCTGCGCAAGCTCGCCGCCAAGAGCGATGTCTTCATCGAGAACTTCAAGGTCGGCGACATGGCGCGCTACGGGCTCGGCTACCGAGATCTGAAATCACTCAATCCGCGCTTGGTGTATTGCTCGATCACCGGCTTCG
>CAZILI010000400.1:0-3964 GCA_964539965.1 uncultured Burkholderiales bacterium
GCATCTCCTGCGGGCCCGCTTGCCGGCGGCGCTCGCGCTCTCGTGTACTCTCCTTTCACCTGTCGCATCGGCCCAGCAGGGCCCGACCGTGCTCCCGGGCGTCGTCGTCCAGGGCGTCACGCTCGAGCCGGCACCGAGCAGCCCGCGCGCTTGGTGCATGGTGATGTCGACGTATTCGAAGCGGGCATCCGTCAACGTGGACAACTTATCCGCGATCTCGGCGAATCCTACGCTCTCCGGTCCGGTTAGGGTGAGAGTGGCATTGCCGGTGCTCGGCTGCGCCAGACGGACCAGGGCATCGGCCAGATCGTACGCGTCCAGCCAGGGAAAGCGCGCGTCGCGAAAAGGCGCCAGGATGCGGCGCTGGGCCGCGCCGGCGCGCGCGAACAGCAAGATGTTCTGCATGAACGGCGCGGTGCGCAGCACTGTCGTGCGAAACCCGAGCGAGACGGCTTCTCTCTCGATCGCGCCCAACCAGCGCAGCAGGCGCACACAACAACCGCAGTGCGCGCCGATAAGCGAGACCAAGGTCAGCTCCTGCACTCCCGCACGCTTGGCGGCGGCGAGCAGCGCGCCGTGCTTTTCGATCAGCTTGCCTTCGATCTTCGGGATGAGAAAGACTTCGCGCACGCCTTCGAGCGCGCGTGCGGTTGCGTCGGCATCGGTGAAGGCGGCGCGATGAATTTCGAAATCGGCGCTGAACTCCGGCGGCGGAAGAGCTTCGACCAGCAGGCGCTTAGGGCCCGCCACCCGGGCCAAGCCCTTGACGATCGGGCGCGCAACCAACCCGGTTCCGCCCGCGACCAGCAGCATATTAGGCCTCCCCCGTCCCCCGATTCCCTAGCGCTGAATGCTAACAAAAAAACGCCGCGGGCGTCCTCGGGCGGTGTATCGGCGAGGTGCCCGCGGCGTTCCTGCGTTAACGCACGAAGCGGGGATGCAGGGGATTGCGCTCGATGACGAGCGCGCTCGGGCTCGCGGCGGTGCCGACGAATGCCGGCGCTTCTACCCTGCCGACATAGTAGGCCGGGTGCAAAGGATTGGCGGCGACGTACGCCTTGGTTTCGCCTACGACCGGCTCGCTCGCGACGACTTTGCCTTGATAGTACGCCGGGTGCAGCGGGTTGATCGGGGCGGCTTGCGCCAGACTGGCGGCGCCGAGCAAGGTCGCAAGGGCGGCGAGTTGGGTCAGATTGCGTTTCATGGTATGGCTCCTTTTCAATTGAAAACGAGTGCAATTCGAGTTGGGCATTCGCACCAGCACTCGGTCGATGCGATGCCGCTTTATCCGCTCAGCAGCGGTTCGCCTGGGGCGCACGGTAGGCCGCGAGCCGCAAGGACAAACCGAGCCAGATCGCCAACGCCCCGGTCAACAGCACGGTGCACGTGGCGCGGGTCAGGAAATTCGTCTCGGGATCGGCGAGCTTGGCTGCGCACCGTGCGCAGCACGGAAGCGCGACCTCGGCCGCCATGCGGCTCAGTGCTATCCGGGTGTTGGCAAGGCGACCCGGGACTGCACCGAAGAGCGAGACGCGAGACTTCATTTCCTGTTCCTTGGCATTCAGTTCAACGCTGCGACGCAACGAACTATACAGATTCGGGTAGGCCGGATAAACTCCTAGCATGGGAAATCACTTTTCTGATTATCCGAACAATCAGCGATCATGGATCGGCTAGCCGCGATGGAAGTGTTCATCAAGGTCGCGGAAGCACAGAGCTTTTCGCGCGCCGCCGAACGTGCGCAGCTCGCCAAATCCTCGGTCACCACCTTGGTGCAGAATCTAGAGAACCACTTGGGAGTACGCCTGTTTAATCGCACCACTCGGCGCTTGAGCCTGACCGACGACGGCGCGGCGTACTACGAGCGCTGCGTGCGCATCCTGGGCGATATCCAGGAAACGGAAGCCGCTCTGGCCCGCTCGCGCTCGCGCCCGCAGGGCCGCTTACGGGTCGACATGCCGGTCGCGCTGGGGCGCGACTATGTCATCCCGGCGCTCACGCGCTTTACCGCGCAGTATCCCGACCTGACCGTGCATGCCACTCTCAACGACCAAGTCACCGACTTGGTGGAAGAAGGGGTCGATGCGGTGATCCGCATCGGCAAGCTCGCCGACTCGACCTTGGTTGCGCGCAAGCTGTACGAAGCGAAGGGGCTAGTGTGCGCGTCGCCCGAATTTGTCGCCCGCTTCGGCGCGCCCGAGAGCCCGGCGGCGCTGGCCGACTACAACTGCCTCGGATTTATTTCGCCCGGCAGCGGACGCATACGGGCGTGGCCGCTAGAAAAAGGCGGGCAGCACTATACGCACGAGCCGAAGGGAAACTTCAGCACCAATAGCGTGGAAGCGCTGGTGGACGCGGCCGTGGGCGGCGCCGGCATCGTCTTTCTGCTCGATGTGGTGGTAGGGCGCGCACTGTCGGCCGGCCTGCTTCAGCCGTTGCTGCCGGGCTGGGCGACGACGCGGCCGATTTCTGTCGCGTATCCGCAGAATCGGCATCTGTCGGCCAAAGTGCGCGCATTCGTCGATTTCGTCGGCGGATTGTTTCCGCGCTCGGCGTAGGGCGTGCGCGCTCGCCCAGCGCGGATCGGGCGCCGATCAGTCCGAAATCGAGACGCCCGCGATCGCCAAATGGTGGTCGAAAGTCAAGACGTTTCGCAGCTTCCGCGATTCCATGACGACAAAGCTGACTGCGTCGGTATAGGTGATCAGTTGATCATGCGGCTGGCTGATCCACTTTCGCGCCCGCTGATGATGTTCGAGGCCGGCGAAGGCGATCTCTGCGTCCTCGCTTTGACACAGGTGATCCAGGGCGGCTTGGGCCGGTTTGATTCCTGCGCGAAACAGCAATAAGCGGTGAACCTCTGCCAACACCAGGTTGGTCGTTATCAAGCGACGCCGTGCTTTCAGCGCGGTCCGCAACAGTCTGTCGGCTTGCGTGTGGTGTTGATCGCGGGCGCTGAAAAAGGCGATCCACGCGCTGCTGTCAACGAACAGTCCGCGCGCGGCGACGGTTCTTCGCGACAACGTAGGTTTCCTTGAGGTATTGCTCGAAGCGCGCGCTCAGGTCACGCGGCAAACCATCGATGAATCCGCTTGCCGCGAGCAGCGAGCGCGGTTCGCGTGTGCGCGTAAGCGCTCGAATCGCAACGCGTACCGCCTGTGATTTGGTCCAGCCACGTTCTTTCGCCCAAGCCGACAGGTCGCGATAGTCACGATCCTCAAGAACCACTTGCAGGGGCTTATCCATGATGCGGATTGCCGATGAATCATGAAAAGTGTTTGGATTTTATCATGACCGCCGAATCGCAGCGCGCGTGCCGCGTGGCGGTCCGCCGGCGTTTAGCCGATAGCCAGAGTAGCGGCGACGGAAGGTCTCCTCGAAGGCGCGGGGGCGAGGTCCGTTCACGCAACCGCTTGCAAGAACGACAGCATGGCCGCGTTGACTTCTGCCGGGCGCTCTTGTTGTGTCCAGTGGCCACAACCGGGCAGCGTCACGATGTCGTGCAGTCGGGGCACGAATTGCTTGAGCGCCGGCAGCAGGCTATCCATGCCGCGAGATGCGCGTACCAGATCGCGATCGCCGACCACGTACAGCGCCGGTACTGTTACCTGCGCGCCGGCCCAGGGCGCGAGCAATTCCCAATTGCGATCGATGTTGCGGTACCAATTCAAGCCGCCGCGAAACCCGGCGCGCCTGAATTCATCGGCATAGAAGTCGATGTCCGCGTCGGTCAGCCAGGACGGCAGCGCAGCGGGCAGCTCACGCGTCGTGAGAAAGCCGCCGTTGCGAGGCACCATGCCCACGTTGCCCTCACCGGGCTGGCGCGTGCGCTCGGTGGCGTTTCCCGATCCCCAGAAGAGCAAGTTGCGTATGGTCGCGCGCGGATCGCGCTCGAATTCCGCTTCGGCCACGCCGGGTTGCTGGAAGTACTGCTGATAGTTGATGGCGTCCTCGGTCTGCGGCA
>CAZILI010000401.1:0-3961 GCA_964539965.1 uncultured Burkholderiales bacterium
AAGGTGATCGGGCGGCTGAAGGCGAGATGGTCGCAAGAGTACGCCGCGTGGGCCCCTCGGCCCGGTTACAGGCTTGCGCGTATAATGGCGCCTCTTTTTTTCCCGCCCTCGGTGGCACACCATGCTCGATGCGATACGCGCCGGTAAGGCCCGGCTGCTGATTTGGACCATTTTCGGGCTCATCATCGTGAGCTTCGCCTTTTGGGGTATCGAGAACTACGTACGGCAGATCGGCAGCAACAGCTATCTCGCCAAAGTGGGCGGGTATCGCATCGGACAAGAGGAGTTCAACACCGCCTATCGCAATCACATGGATCAGATGAGGCGCATGTTCGGCGGCAATATCGACACTGCGATGCTCGACAACGCCGAGCAACGCAAGGGCGTGCTCGATCAGTTGATCAACCGCCACGTGCTGCGCGAGGCCGGGGCCAGCTCGGGCTTAACGGTGACCGACAGGCAGCTACGCGACGCGATTGCCCGCATGGAAGTGTTCTACGAAGACGGCAAGTTCTCACAACAGCGCTATTTGCAATTGCTGAAAGCGCAAGGCTACACGCCGGCCAGCTTCGAGGCGAGCATGCGCGAAGACCTGCTGCTGCAAAAGATGCAAGACTCGATTTCCAGCACCTCGTTCGCGCCCAAATTCCAGGTCGACCAGTTGCTGCGCGCCAATTTGCAGCAGCGGGAAGTGAGCGTGGCTAAGGTCGCGAGCGCGCAATTCTTGAACGAAGCCAAAGTCGACGACGCCGCGGTCAAGGCCTACTACGACGGCCATCAGGACGAGTTTCGCGTGCCCGAACAGGTGAAGCTCGAGTACGTGATGCTGTCGGCGGAGAAATTCGTTCCCGACATGCAAGCCAGCCAAGAAGAAATCCAAAAGCACTACGACGACCAGGCCAAGCAGGGCAAGCTCGGCCAACCGGAAGAGCGACAGGCGAGCCATATCTTGTTTCAGGTCAAGGCCGACGCGACGGCCGAGCAGAAGCAGGCCGCGCGCGCCAAGGCCGAGGCGGTGGTGAAAGAGGCGCAGGCCAAGCCCGGCGAATTCGCCGACTTGGCGAAGAAGCACTCGGAGGACGCCGGCTCGGCGCAGCAAGGCGGAGACTTGGGCTTCACGCAACGCGAGGGATGGGTGAAGCCGTTCGCCGACGCCGCGTTCGGCATGCAGGTGAATGAGATCCGCGGCCCGGTCGAGTCCGAGTTCGGTTATCACATCATCAAGCTGGTCGCCATCAAGCCGGCGACCACCAAGTCGCTCGCCGAGATCTCGCCGCAAATCGCCAACGAGATCAAGCGAGAGAAGGCCAACGTCGAGTTCTCGAAGGTCGCCGAAGCCTTCGGCAACATGGTGTACGAGCAGTCCGATAGTCTCAAGCCGGCCGCCGAAGCCTACAAACTCACCGTGCAACAGAGCGACTATCTGTCCCGCACCGGCGGCAGCAATCCACTGTTGTCCAATCCCAAGCTGATGGAGGCGGTGTTCAGCGACGAGGCATACAAGAACAAACGCAACACCCAGGCGGTGGAAGTCTCGCCCGGCGTGCTGGTGTCGGCGCGCGTGATCGACAGCAAGCCCGCGAGCATGCGCAAGTTCGATGAGGTCAAGGCCGGTATTCTCGAGCGGCTCAAGCAGCAGCAGGCGGCCGAACTCGCCAAGAAGAAGGGCGAAGCCTCGCTCGCCGATTTGAAAGCGGGTAAAGAAGTGGCCGGGCTTAGCTGGTCGAAGGCGCAGCTCGCGAGCCGAGAAAATCCGGCCGAGTTAGCCGGCCCGATCTACGGCGCAGTGTTCAAGGCGGACGCGCAAAAACTTCCCGCCTACGTCGGCTCGCCGAGCCCCGAGGGCTTCACTTTGGCGAAGATCTCCAAGGTGGTCGAGGTGACGGGCGACGATGCCAAGCGCAAGTCCGTCGCCGAGCGCGTCGGCCAGAGCGCTGCACAAGAGCAAATGCAGGCGGTGGTGGCGAGTTTGCGCAGCCGCGCCAGCGTCAAGGTCACGGCGGGCGCACTCGAGCGCAAGGCAGAAGCGCCGCCGCAGTAGCGCATAGGGCTAGTACTGGCTCAGGTATAGGCCTATAGCCCGCATCTAGATGCGGGCTATAGCCGGATACCCCCTATACTCCGGTCTCCATGCCCGGGACGACCGAGTGGAATCCCGCATCGACGTAGACGATCTCGCTGGTGATACCCGAAGCGAGGTCGCTCAGCAGGAAAGCCGCAACGTTGCCCACTTCTTCGATGGTGACGTTGCGCTTGAGCGGAGCGTGCTTCTCGACGTAACCCAAAATCTTTCCGAACCCGCCGATGCCGGCCGCCGCCAAGGTCTTGATCGGCCCGGCGGAGATGCCGTTCACGCGAATCGACTTGCCTCCCAAGCTGTGCGCCAGGTAGCGCACGTTGGCTTCCAAGCTCGCCTTGGCGAGGCCCATGACGTTGTAGTTGGGCACGACGCGATCGGCGCCCAGATAGGTCAGCGTCAGGATGGCGGCGTTGCGCCCGGTCATGAGCGGCAGCGCCGCCTGCGCCAGCGCGCCGAGGCTGTACGCGCTGATATCGTGTGCGATGCGAAAGCTCTCGCGTGAGATGCCTTCGACGTAGTCGCCGGCGAGCGCTTCACGCGGGGCAAACGCGATCGAGTGCACCAGCGCGTGCAAGTCGCTCCAGCGTTTTCCGAGTTGCGCGAACAACTGCGCGATTTGCTCGTCGCTCGCGACATCGCACGGCAGCACTATGTCGCAGTCGAATTCCTGCGCGAGTTTTTCTACCCGCTCCTTGATGCCGTCGCCGGCGTAGGTGAACGCGAGCCTCGCCCCTTCTCGCTGCGCTGCCTTGGCGATGCCGTAGGCGATCGAGCGATTGCTCAGCAGGCCCGTGACGAGGACATTCTTGCCGGCGAGAAAACCCATGACGACTCCGCGAGGGTGGGGAGGCGTCATGATAATGCAAACGGCATGCGGCTTTCGGCGCGGCGAGCGCGCCGCGGAATTAGTGATACATTTAGCGCGCTTCGATCGGCATAGGGGCGCGTGAGTGACACGGGGAGGGCAAGCTCGACGCAGGTGGTGCTTCGTTGCGGGGCTGGCGAGCGTTTCGCTCATCGCGCTTTCCCCGCTCGCGAGCGCGGCCGCCGATCCCGGCAAGGTCATTCGGCTCGCTTTCGGCGTGGCCGAGACCGGTTTCGATCCCGCGGTGGTGTCCGATCTATATTCCAACACCATATTGGACGCGATCGTCGAGCCGATGCTCGCCTACGACTACGTCGCCCGCCCGGTCAAGCTGGTGCCGAGCACCTTGCGCGCGATGCCGGAAGTGAGCGAGGGCGGCGCCACCTACACCTTCCGCTTGCGTCCGGGCATTTTCTTCAGCCCCGATGCGGCGTTCAAGGAGGGCCGGCGCGAGCTGACGGCGGCCGACTACGCGTACAGCATCCGGCGCCTATTCGATCCCAAGCTCAAGTCGCCTTGGCTGTTCTTGCTCGAAGGCAAGCTGCGCGGCGCCGACGCCGCGGCGCAAAAGGCGAAAGCCGAGCAAGACCGCTTTGACTACGACGCGCCGATCGAGGGCATCGAGGTGCTCGACCGCTATGCCTTGCGCTTGCGCTTGACCGAGCCGGATTACAACTTGCTGTACATCCTGGCGATGCCCACCTTGGGCGCGCTGGCGCGCGAAGTCGTCGAGCACTACGGTAACGACATCTCTAGCCATCCGGTCGGTACCGGCCCATACGTGCTCAAGCACTGGACGCGCAGCCACGCCATCGTACTGGATGCCAATCCCGACTACCGCCCCCCGCAGGGCGAGGCGGGCACTCCTCGCGTGGGCCGGGTCGAAGTGAAGATCATCGAGGAAGCGCAGCCGCGTTACCTCGCCTTGCTCAACGGCGAGCTTGACTTCCTGGAGGTGACGTGCGAGTTCGTCAATATCGCGCTGCCGGGCGGCAAGCTGGCCGACATTCTCGCGC
>CAZILI010000402.1:0-3662 GCA_964539965.1 uncultured Burkholderiales bacterium
AGAGCGTTGCAGCATGTACAGGAGTGGGGCGAGTTATCTCAACTGGTCTAACGCGAAGGCCCACGCACCGAGCGCTACCTTCGAAAATCCACTTGGCGAGATTATATCAAGCGATCGAAGTTAGCCGCTTGGCAGTTTGTGGCCGCGAAAATCCTCTCGGAGCTTGGTCTTGAGCAGTTTGCCGGTCGCCGTATGGGGAAGCTGGTCGACGAACACGACATCGTCGGGCATCCACCACTTGGCTACTTTGCCTTCGAAGAAGGCGAGCATTTCCTCTCGCGTGAGCTTGGCGTCGGCTTTCTTCACGACGATCAGCAACGGACGCTCGTCCCACTTCGGGTGCGCGACTCCGATCACCGCCGCCTCGGCCACCGCCGGATGTGCCACCGCCATATTCTCCAGATCGATCGAGCTGATCCACTCGCCGCCCGATTTGATCTCGTCTTTGGAGCGGTCGGTGATTTGCATGTAGCCATCGGGGTCGATGGTGGCCACGTCTCCGGTGGGAAACCACCCGCCGCGCAGAGGCGATCCCCCTTCACCCTTGAAGTATTCGCTGCAGATCCAGGGTCCCCGCACAAACAGGTCACCGAAGGCTTTGCCGTCGCGCGGCAATTCTTTGCCGCTGTCGTCGATGATCTTCATCTCGACCCCGTACAGCACACGGCCTTGCTTGGCTTGCAGCGCGTATAGCGCCTCGCCCTTGAGGCCGTCGTTGTGCGCTTTGGGCGTGTTGACGGTTCCCAGCGGGCTCATCTCGGTCATGCCCCAGGCGTGCAACACGGCCACGGCGTGCTCTTCCTGCAGGGTCTTCATCATCGCTACGGGGCAGGCCGAGCCGCCGATTACGGTGCGGCGAAAGCTCGTAAACTTGAGATTGTTCTGCTTCACATACTGCAGCAGCCCCATCCAAATGGTCGGCACGCCGGCGGACAAGGTAACTTTCTCGCGCTCGAGCAACTCGTATAGGCTGGCGCCGTCCATGCCGGGGCCCGGCATCACGAGCTTGGACCCGACCAGCGCCGCGCTGTAGGGTATTCCCCAGGCGTTGACGTGAAACATGGGTACTACCGGCATGACGCAATCGCGCGCCGACAGATTGAGTCCGTCCGGCAGCGCGGCTGCGTAGGCGTGCAAGACGGTCGAGCGGTGCGCGTACAGCACTCCCTTGGGGTTGCCGGTCGTTCCCGAGGTGTAGCAAAGAGACGACGCGCTCCACTCGTCAAACTCGGGCCACTCGAAGGCGTCGCCGTGCTGCTCGAGCAGCTCCTCGTAACAGAAAACGTTCGGCAATGCCGTCTTGGGCATGTGCGCGCGATCGGTCATGATCACAAAGCCTTGCGCGGAGCGCAGCTGTGGGGCCAGCTTCTCCAGCAAAGAGACGAAGGTCAAGTCGACGAACACGTAGCGATCTTCGGCGTGATTCAGGATGTAGACGATTTGCTCGGGAAACAAGCGCGGATTGACCGTGTGGCAAATCGCCTGCATGCCCGCCACAGCGTAGTACACCTCGAGATGGCGATGCGTATTCCAGGCCAGGGTTGCGATGCGGTCGAAGGCGGCCACCCCCACTGCGGTGAGCGCGTTGGCGAGCTGTCGCGCGCGACCGTGGGCGTCGCGGTAGGTGTAGCGATGGATCGTGCCTTCCGGCAGGCGTGAGACGATCTCGGTCGTGCCGTGGTTGACCTCGGCGTGGCGGATGAGCGAGGAAATGGTGAGCGGCATGTTCATGATCAAGCCACGCATGGGATACTCCTAACGAGATTTTCTGTTGTTGCCCGGGCGAACGAGTATAGCGCCAAGCGCTGACGGCGTGCCGGCTCTCCTCCTCGCGGGCCGCCGTTTGAGCCGGTGCGCCTATCTCGGCTATAATGCGCGGCTCGCTCGCGATAGAGGCGGGCAATTCACACACTCGCCGGTACCTTGAGGGTGCCCCTGTCAATGAGAGGGGTCAATGGTGAGTGGCGGATCAACCCTTACAGGAGATCGGTAATGGCTGTGACTATGCGTCAGATGCTCGAGGCCGGCGTGCATTTCGGGCATCAAACCCGCTATTGGAACCCGAAGATGGAAGGCTTCATCTTCGGCCATCGCAACAACATCCACATCATCAATCTGGAAAAGACGCTGCCGATGTTCGAGGAGGCGGCAAAGTACGTGCGCCAGCTGTCTTCGAACAAGGGCACCGTGCTGTTCGTCGGCACGAAACGGCAGGCGCGCGAAATCGTCAAGGAAGAGGCCTCCCGCTGTCAAGCGCCGTTCGTGGACTATCGCTGGTTGGGCGGCATGTTGACCAACTTCAAGACGGTGAAAGCTTCCATCAAGCGCCTGAAGGAAATGGAAGCCATGGCGGCGGACGGCTCGTTCGAGCGCATGTCTAAGAAGGAGGCCCTGGGCTATCAGCGCGAGATGGTGAAACTGCACCGCAGCCTGGGCGGCATCAAAGAGATGAACGTATTGCCCGATGCGCTGTTCGTCATTGACGTCGGCTATCAGAAGATCGCCGTCACCGAGGCGAGAACGCTCGGCATTCCGGTAATCGGCATCGTCGACACCAACCACTCGCCCGACGGCATTGACTACGTGATCCCGGGCAATGACGATTCGACGCGCGCCATTCGCTTGTACGCCCGCGGCATGGCCGACGCCGTGTTGGAAGGGCGCAGCCAAGTCATCCAAGAGATGGTGGGCGGCGACGAAGAGTTCGTCGAAGTGGAGGACGAAGCGGCCCAAAGCGCGAATCCCTAGGATTTCGCAACGCCGCGCCGGGTAGAGACCGCCCCGGCAATTTAACGCTCTAGGAGACGCAACGATGGCGGAAGTAACCGCTAGCATGGTGAAGGCGCTACGCGACAAGACCGACGCGCCGATGATGGAATGCAAGAAAGCTTTGGCCGAGGCCAACGGCGACTTGGACAAAGCCGAAGAGATCTTGCGCGTGCGCTTGGGAAGTAAGGCCACCAAGGCCGCCGGCCGTATCGCCGCCGAGGGTGTGGTCGCAACCCATATCTCCGGGGATCGCAAGCTCGGTGCGATCGTCGAAGTGAACTGTGAGACTGACTTCGTTGCCAAGAACGCTGATTTCATCGCATTCTCCGCCAAGTTGGCCGAGTTGGTTGCAAAGCACGACCCCGCCGACGTCAACGCTCTCTCGGGGTTGGCGCTCGACGCAAGCACGGTAGAGGCGACGCGAACCGCGTTGGTCGGCAAGATCGGCGAGAACATGTCGATTCGTCGATTCACGCGTATGCAGGCGGCCGGCAAACTCACCAACTACGTTCACGGCGGCGCCAAGATCGGCGTGCTGCTCGACGTGTCAGGCGGTGACGACAGCTTGGCGAAAGACGTGGCTATGCACATTGCCGCGAGCAAGCCGCTCGCGCTGAGCAAGGACGAGGTGCCGAGCGAGCTGATCAAGAAAGAGCGCGACATCGCCACGGCCAAGGCCGCCGAATCCGGCAAGCCCGCCAACATCGTCGAGAAGATGGTCGAGGGCAGTGTGCAGAAGTTCCTTAAGGAGGTAACCCTACTCGGTCAGCCGTTTGTCAAGGACGACAAGCAAACGATCGAAGGGTTGCTCAAATCGAAGGCCGCCTCGGTGAGCCGGTTCGCGCTGTACATCGTCGGCGAGGGCATCGAGAAGAAGTCGAGCGACTTCGCGG
>CAZILI010000402.1:3672-3947 GCA_964539965.1 uncultured Burkholderiales bacterium
AAGTAGGTCTAGGCATCGATGGCCACGCCCAAATTCAGCCGCATTCTGCTAAAGCTGTCGGGTGAGGCGCTGATGGGCACGGACAGCTACGGCATCAACCGCGCGACGATCGAGCGTATCGTCGCGGAAATCGGCGAAGTCGTACGTCTGGGCGTGCAGGTGGCGGTCGTCATCGGCGGCGGGAATATTTTTCGCGGTGTCGCGCCCGGGGCGGCGGGCATGGATCGCGCGACCGCCGACTACATGGGCATGTTGGCGACGGTCATCAATGCGCT
>CAZILI010000403.1:0-3941 GCA_964539965.1 uncultured Burkholderiales bacterium
TGCGCCATCAAGGTAACGCCCAAAGCCGCTCTGAGCGCTCGTTCGTTATGGTCTCGGGCGTCGGCTCCCTGCGCTGGCTCGAATAGGGCGATCATTCTCGATCCGCCGAATGTGACGATCCAGCCGTCTTCGTTCATGACCGGCTCACAGATCCGCGGATAGTAGGAGTTCAAGAACTCCGCCATCTCCTGCGCACCGAGCGCGTCGGCAAACGCCTTGAAGCCTTCCATCTCACAGACCAATACCGCAGCCTTGCGCCGGATACCGTCCGTAGCCCCCCTTGCGCTGGTCGTGGCACCGCCTTTGGAGTCGCCTGGCCGCCCCACATGCGAAAGCGCGGCGAAATGGCGCCTGACCAGATCGAACCGTTCGAGACGCACCCTGACGCTCGCCACGAGCTCGTCGGGGGTGACGGGCTTCGGCAAGTAGTCGTCTGCGCCTGCCCGCATGGCGCGTCGAAACGTGCTCTTGTCCTCCAGACCGCTTATGAATACAACCGGCACGATTGCCATTCTCTCGTCGCTGCGCAGCTTGCGCACCACAGCAAATCCGTCCGCTTCTGGCAATACGACATCGCACAAGATCAAATCGGGGGGCTCGGCAAGTGCGAGCTTGATTCCCTCGCGTCCATCCTTCGCACAGTCGACTCGGTAGCCCGCCGTCGTCAGCGCGCTCGCCGCGAAGGCGGAGAAGGTCGCGTTGTCGTCGATAAGCAAGATGCGCTGGGTGTCGGGCGAGGTTGCGGGCAGGTTTCCTTGGCTGGTTTGGGCGGCGCCAGACGGTGCGCCTCGACCCTGCGTAAGGTTGAGCTTCTGAGATGTCGTCGTCGCCACTTATCGAGGATTTTCTGCCGGTAGGCGGTTCGTTCTTGCACGATCGCGAGATCGCGTCCGTGGCCGCAACTTTTACGCCAGTGCCCAAGCGCTGCACAGCCTATTGACAGAAGTTCACACCACTAACCTTGCAACAACGTCTAGCGGCTCGCGATCTGGAGAGAGCGTTCGCTGATCCGAATGGGTAACTTGTCGATAGTTGTCTATTCGGTGACGAGTTGCCGACATACGCGATCGAACGTTATGACACCTATTCCCGCATAATGAACAAATACTTACGAACGTACTCCGACATGGCATCGGTCTTGCAACGTCTGCCCCACACTGATAACTAAGGACTAGATCCATGGCGGAAAGCCCAAAAAGAACTCTCGAATTGGACGATCATCTCGGTCCGACGCTGGCAAGAGTCAACCTCAGCCGCGACTACCCGGGCCTCATGAAAATACGTTATCGACTCAACGACGGCTCGGTGAACCTGCCGGAACTGAAGCGCGAAACACAGCGAGTATCGCTTCAACAGGTCGAACTCGCTTATGACTAGCGCGCGACGTTAGTTTCTTGCGACGCGGCGCGTCACGCCGCGCATCCGCAGTTGCCCGCAAACGGCGTCCCACAAACCTGGGGCGCCGTTTGTTTTTCGGCTGGCACGCTGATCACTTTCACCCTCTCGCCTTGCGGTAAACTAGCCCTCACAGTGTTCAGCCTGATTAAGAGACTCAGCGAAAACCCGCAGCGCCCCAAACCGGCAGGCATGTGGCAGCTCGCGCGCGCCGTGTTCTGGAGTTTTTTCGGGGTTCGCAAGGGCAAGCATCTCGATCAAGACGCCGCCTCGGCGACCCCAGGTCAAATCATCATTGCCGGTATCATCGGAGCCGCGCTGTTTGTCGCCGCGCTGCTCGTACTGGTCCGCCTCATCACGCACTAGCGAATCGAAACGCCATGTCCCAGTCCCTACCGAAGCGAGTGAAGCTCGTCGAAGTCGGCCCGCGCGATGGGCTACAGAACGAGAAACAAGAGGTGCCGACCAGCGCCAAACTCGAGCTGATTCATCGGCTCGTCGAAGCTGGCCTAGCGGCCATCGAGGCCACCGCCTTCGTCTCACCCAAATGGGTACCGCGCATGGCCGATCACCTCGAGGTCATGCGCGGCCTGCAGCGGCGCCCCGGGGTGAGCTATCCAGTATTGGTACCGAACATGCAGGGGCTGGACTCCGCACTCGCCTCGGGCGCGGAAGAGATTGCAGTGTTCGGTGCGGCAACCGAAACTTTCTCGCACAAGAACATCAATTGCTCCATTCGCGAGAGTTTGGAGCGCTTTCGCCCGGTAGCCAAGCGTGCCCTGGAGGCACAGGTCACCGTTCGCGGCTACATATCCTGCGTGCTCGGCTGCCCGTACGAAGGCGATGTCAATCCGGCGGTGGTGGCCGACATCGCCCAGGAGCTGCTGGACATGGGCTGCTACGAAGTATCGCTAGGCGATACGATCGGGGTTGGCACGCCCGGTAGCACGCGACGCATGCTCGACGCCGTGGCCGCGCGTATCCCGGTCGAAAAGCTTGCGGGTCACTATCACGACACCTACGGGCAAGCGATCGCCAACACCTACGCCTCGCTCGAATTCGGAGTCGGCGTGTTCGACAGTTCAGTCGCTGGATTGGGCGGTTGTCCATATGCCGCTGGCGCGACCGGCAACGTGGCTACCGAAGACGTCGTCTACATGCTGCATGGACTGGGCATCGAAACCGGCGTCAATCTGGACAAGCTGATTGCCGCAGGCGAATACATTTGCGGCGTGCTCAATCGCCCCAGCCACTCGAAAGTCGCGCGCGCCCTCACCGCCAAGCGGGCAAGGGTCAAGGCCGCTGCCTAGTTCACGGGCTTGGGACTCCGCGTGAGCTCGCAGCCCCCCTCCTCTTCGGAGGCGCCCTTGTGGACACCGGGCACCGCGGCGGTAGCGAGCGCGCGCATCACCGCTTTCGCGCGCGCCGCGGCAGCGCGCTGGGGAAAGCCCTTCGACGACTACGCAGCGCTGTATCGCTGGAGCGTGGAGCAGCCAGCCGAATTCTGGTCGACGCTGTGGGATGAAGCAGCCGTCATCGCGCAGACCAAGGGCGAACAAGTGCTGGTCGGGAGTGGCGATCTGCTGTCGGCGCGTTGGTTTCCGCAGGCGCGTCTGAACTACGCGCAAAATCTGCTGCGCCGACGCGACGAGGGCGATGCGGTCGTGTTTTGGGGAGAAGATCAAGTCAAGCGCCGCTTGAGCCATGCGCAACTCTACGATGCGGTGGCGCGCCTGGCGCGGGCATTACGGGCCAGCGGCGTCGGTGTGGGCGACCGCGTTGCCGGCTTCATGCCCAATATGCCCGAAGCGTTGATCGCCATGCTCGCCACCGCCAGCATCGGCGCAATTTGGTCGTCGTGCTCGCCCGACTTCGGCGTCGCCGGTGCGCTCGACCGATTCGGCCAAATCGAGCCCAAGGTATTGTTCGCACCGGACGGCTATTACTACAACGGCAAAGCGCTCGACTCGCTCGAGCGGGTGAGTCAAATCGCAGCACAGTTACCGAGCCTGCTGCGCGTCGTCGTAGTGCCCTATACGCGCACGCGGCCGTCGCTGGAGGGCATCGCTCGGGCAAGCCTGTACGATGACTACACGGCGCCGTCGGCAGGCGAGATCCTCTTCGAGCAATTGCCGTTCGCGCATCCTCTGTTCATCATGTTTTCATCCGGCACGACCGGCAAGCCCAAGTGCATCGTGCACGGCGCCGGCGGCACGTTGTTGCAGCATTTGAAGGAGCATCGCCTCCACGGCGACGTCCGGCGCGACGACCGTGTGTTCTACTTCACCACCTGCGGCTGGATGATGTGGAACTGGCTCGTCTCGGCGCTTGCGTGTGAGGCCACGCTGATGCTGTACGACGGCTCTCCGTTCGCTCCCACCGGCAACATCCTTTGGGATTACGCGCAAGACGAACGCATTACTCATTTCGGCACTTCTGCCAAGTACATCGACGCGGCAGCCAAGCAGGGCTTGGCGCCTGCCAAGTCTCACCGCTTGAGCGCGCTACGCGCGATACTCTCGACCGGCTCGCCGTTGGTCGCCGAG
>CAZILI010000404.1:0-3923 GCA_964539965.1 uncultured Burkholderiales bacterium
GAGCGTGCTGCTGTCGTTTCTCATGATCATCACGCGGCGCAAGGCGATTCCCCAGGTGATCGGTTTTCTCGCCATGGAAAACGGACTGCTGTTCGCAGCCACCGCCGCGACCTACGGCATGCCGATGGTGGTGGAACTCGGTATCGCGCTCGACGTGCTGATCGGCACGCTCATCTTCGGCATCTTCTTTTTTCAGATTCGCGAGACCTTCGACAGCTTGGAGGTAAGACACCTGGAACAGCTGAAGGAGAATTGATGGAGCTCGCCCTACTGCTGACGACTCCGCTCTTGGGCGGGCTCGCGCTGTTCGCCTTCGGCGCGCGGCAGCGTGCCGCCGAGGCCAACGCTTTGATCAGCGGCGTGACCTTCCTGGCCGCGGCTGTGCTCACCGTTCGCGTGATTCGCTTCGGCTCCTTCACCGCATGGCACGAGCAGTTCTTGGTCGATTCGTTCAACGTCTTCCTGATCGCGCTGACCGCATTCGTCGCGTTCACCACCTCGCTGTTCAGCCGCCCATACATGCGCAACGAGCAGCGCGAAGGTAAGCTCGACCCGACGCGCTTGCGCGTGTACTTCAGCATGTATCAGCTGTTCACGTTCACCATGCTGCTGGCGCTGGTCACCAACAACATGGGGCTGCTGTGGGTTGCGTTGGAAGCGGCCACCCTCGCCACGGTGTTGCTGGTGAGCTTGTACCGCACGCCTGCCGGGATCGAAGCGGCTTGGAAGTATTTCATCCTCTGCAGTGTGGGCATCGCGCAGGCGCTGTTCGGCACGGTGTTGCTGTATCTCGCCGCCGAAAAAGTGCTGGGCTCGGGCGGCGGCGCGCTGCTGTGGACGCAGCTGAACGAAGTCAAGGGCGCGCTCGAGCCGCGCATCGTCGCGCTCGCCTTCATCTTCTTGCTGGTGGGCTACGGTACCAAGGTCGGGCTGGTGCCGCTGCACAACTGGCTACCCGACGCGCACGCCGAGGGACCGACGCCGATCTCGGCGGTTTTGTCGGGGTTGTTGCTCAACATCGCGCTGTACGCGGTGGTGCGCGCCAAGGTGCTGGCCGACGGGGCGCTCGATACGGCGCTTGCCGGCAATCTGATGATGGGATTCGGCCTGCTGTCTGTGGTCGTGGCGGCGTTCTTCCTGTTTCGCCAGCGCGACGTCAAGCGCCTGTTCGCCTATTCGTCTATCGAGCACATGGGCCTCATCACGTTCGCCTTCGGCATGGGAGGTGCGGTCGCCAACTTTGCCGCGCTGCTGCACATGACCGCGCATTCGCTGACCAAGTCGGCGATCTTCTTCGCGGTGGGTCACGCGGCGCAAAAGCATGCCAGCCAGAACATCGAGCAGATACGCGGACTGGTCGAGACCAACCCTGCTATCGGCTGGGGCTTGATGCTCGCGAGCCTTGCCATCCTCGGCATGCCGCCGTTCGGCGTGTTTGCGGCCGAGTTCATGATTCTGACCGAAGCGATTCGCAATCACGCGTGGGCGGTGCCGCTGTTGCTGTTGGCCCTCGCCATCGCCTTCGCGGCGGTGTTCTCCAAGGTGCAGGGCATGGTGTTCGGTGAATCGACCGGCGCGCGGCTTGCGCACAGGCCGGCGATGCTGCCGGTATTCGTGCACATGGCGCTGGTGCTGCTGCTCGGCCTGTACATCCCGCCGCAGCTCGCCGGCTGGTACCGCCAGGCGGCGCAATTGATCGGCGGCTAGCGAGCGGTGAAGCTAGAAGACGTCAGCGTGCCGATCCAGCCATTGCCGGGCGCATTGCGCGCTTGGGAGGCGCGAGCGGGCGCGGCCCAGTGGTGGTCCTTGTGCCACGCCGCGCAGCAAACGGGCGCACGGCTAGTCTCGCTGTGGGGCGCCGATCGCAGCGATCTCGACCAAGGCTACACCATCAGCGCGGCGCTCGAAACCGAATCGGGGTTGCTCATCGCTACCGCGGCGCTCGCGGGTGAGCGGCCCGCCTATCCCAGCGTCGCCAACGTGTTTCCTTGGGCGGCGCGCTTGCAGCGCTCGATCTGGGACATGCTCGGCTTGCGCGCCCACGGCGCCGAGGACACGCGCAGGTGGTTGCGGCACGGCGCGTGGCCCGAAGGCTGGCATCCGCTGCGTAAGTCGAGCGCCGCCGACGCGGCCTTCGCCCCACAGGCCGATGCGTATCCTTTCATCGCCGTAGAGGGCGAGGGCGTGCACGAGATCGCGGTAGGTCCGGTGCACGCCGGCATCATCGAGCCCGGACACTTTCGCTTCTCGGTGGTGGGCGAGCGCATTCTCCGGCTGGAAGAGCGCCTCGGCTACAAGCACAAGGGCATCGAGAAGCGCTTCGAGGGCATGGGCTTGTTGGAAGGCGCCAAGCTCGCCGGCCGCGTCAGCGGCGACTCCACCGTGGCCTATGCCTGGTCCTATGCCATGGCGGCGGAGAGTGTTTGCGGGTTCGTTCCGCCGCCGCGCGCGGGCTGGCTGCGCGCTCTGCTGCTAGAGCGCGAGCGCATCGCCAACCACTTGGGCGACTTGGGCTACCTGGGCAACGACGCCGCGCTGGCGTTCGGCTTGTCGCAGTTCTCCCTGCTCAAGGAGGACATGCTGCGCGCCAACGCCGATCTGTTCGGACATCGCTACTTGATGGATGTCGTGGTGCCGGGCGGTGTGGCGCGCGACGTAGACGCGGCGGGAGCTGCGCGCATCCGCGCGGAAATCGACCGGCTCACCGACATCGTTCCGAGGCTACGCCGCATCTACGATGAACACGCAGGATTGCAGGACCGCTTCATGACCACCGGCGTGGTGTCGTCGCAGCTCGCGAACGAGCTAGGGCTGGTCGGCGTCGCGGCGCGCGCCAGCGGACACGCGGTCGACACGCGCGCGCGCTTCGCGCCACATCCCTACGACCAGTTGCAGCCCCGTGTGTGCGTCGAGCAGAGCGGCGACGTAGCGGCGCGCGTCGCGGTCCGCTTCGCCGAAATCGCCGAATCGCTGCGCCTGTGTCGCGAGATCCTCGAGCGCCTGCCGAGCGGGGTAAGTTTCGTGCCGCCGGCGGGCGGCCCGGTTTCGGAAAGGCTGGGCGTGGGCGCGGCCGAAGGCTGGCGCGGGCAGGTATTCGTCGCCCTCGAATGCGATCCGGACGGGCGTCTGCGCCGTTGCCACGCGCTCGATCCGTCGTGGCAGAATTGGCCCGCCCTGGAACACGCGGTGCTGGGCAACATCGTGCCCGACTTTCCGCTCATCAACAAGTCGTTCAATCTGAGTTACAGCGGGGTCGATCTGTAAATGTTTCAGCTGCTCAAGCAGATCGCCGTCGTCGGCATCAAGACCGAACCCGCGCCGGATCCGGAGCCGGCGCTGCGCCAAGCGCGCGAGCGCTTGCAAGCGCAGGTGTTGCGCAGATTCAGCGGCGCGCTGGTGATACGCCATGTCGACGCCGGGTCGTGCAACGGCTGCGAGTTGGAAATCCACGCCGTCAACAACGCCTATTACAATCTCGAAGGCTTAGGCATACGTTTTGCGGCGAGTCCTCGGCACGCGGACATGCTCTTGGTGACCGGACCGGTATCGCGCAACATGGCGGTTGCGCTCAAGCGCACCTACGACGCCACACCTGAGCCCAAGCTGGTGGTGGCGATCGGCGATTGCGGTTGCACCGGCGGCATCTTCGGCGAGAGCTACGCCAGTTTGGGCGCCGTCTCCAAGGTCATACCAGTCGACGTCGCCGTGCCGGGCTGCCCTCCTACTCCGCTCGCCATCGTGCAGGGAATACTGACCGCGATTAGCCTCGCTCGCTAGGCTCACCTGGCACCGACCTTGCTTTAGTCCGGGCGTCGGCAACCTCTATCACGAGGACGCTATGGCGCCATCGCTATCTACCGATGCTTACGTCGTTTCGCCGCCTCGAGCGCGCGCCCTCCTGCGCGCCCGTTCCCCGCTTAGCA
>CAZILI010000405.1:0-3921 GCA_964539965.1 uncultured Burkholderiales bacterium
CATCTGGATAATGGTCTTCGCTTCGAACTCCAGTCGCGTTCGATACTCCGCGCGGCGCGCCTCGCGCTGCGCAGGGTCGAGAAACAGCGCGTGCAGGCGCGATTCTAAGCCCGCTCGCGCGCGCTGCATGAGGAATTCATCGAGCGTCAGCTCGTTGGGCGTGGGATAGGCGGGCAGGCGATTCTTGCCGAGTTCCAGCTCGAGGTTGCAGCGCTTGGCGATCTCGACCGCGTTGTCCAGCGCCTGCGGCAGATCGGCAAACAACTGCGCCATCTCGCCTTGCGTCTTGAAGTATTGCTGCTCGGAGAAGTCTCTGCGCCGCCGCGGATCGCCCAGCACGTATCCTTGAGCGATGCACACCCGCGCTTCGTGTGCGCGAAAATCATCGCGATCGAGAAACTGGATCGGGTGGGTGGCGGCGACCGGCAACTTGAGTTCGCTCGCCAGCGCGCACGCCTGCTCGACCTGAGCGTCGGCCTCGCTCTGGCCGGTGCGCTGCAGCTCCAAGTAATAGCGGCCGGGAAACGCTCGCCGCCAAAATTCGGCGTGCCGCGCGGCTTGCTCGGTATTGCCTTGTAGCAGCGCCTGGCCGACGTCGCCGGCGGCCGCGCCCGATAGGGCGATCAAGCCGTCGCCGGCATCGATCAACCATTCGCGATCCAGTTCGGCGCGGCCACGATGCTGGTTGTGCGTGAATGCGCGGGATAGCAACTCGCACAATGAACGGTAGCCGGCCGCCGTGCGGCACAACAGCAGCAGCCGGAACGGCAGGTCACGGTGCGCCGGATTGGAAATCCACACGTCGCAACCGAGCACGGGCTTTACGCCCTGCGCGCGCGCCGCTCGATAGAACTTGACGGCCGCGAACAAATTGCTTAAGTCGGTGATCGCCAATGCGGGCATGTCGTCGCTGGCGGCGCGGGCGATGGCGTCGTCGATGCGCACGATGCCGTCGCTGACCGAGTATTCACTGTGCAAACGCAAGTGAACAAAAGTCGGCGCGGGCATGTTTTGATCGTTGAGCGTGGTGAGTGAGCGCCGATTTTACCATCGACGCCTCGTTCCTTAGGCAGGCGCTGCAGTTGCGCGCGCGAGTTGCGGTACTATTCTGTACTGATTCGAAAATCGACCGGCGTGATGCCGCAGCGGCCGGTGCCGAGCATCAAACAACAAGAAATGCGGCGCGACCTTTCCAGCTATGACTCGACACGGATATGTTCTTGCGGCGGCGCTGTGCTTGTGTGCCGCTTCGGCCTCGGCCTTCGAGGTCGACCAATTTCGCGCCGGCATGTCGCGCGCGCTCATCAAAGAGTACCTGAACGACTGGAATTTCGACCAGATCGAGGACGTCGGCGCTGACCTGATCCTGGCGTACGACCTACCGCAGAAGCAGACCAACCGCCTATTCAAATTCACCCTCTGCAACGACAAGCTGGTCGCCTTCGAGCAAGCGCTCAAGCCCTCCGTGAAGAACTTCGTCACCGTGACGCAAAACTACGTCCGTCAGTACGGTCAGCCCATCAAGGTGGACGCGGCCAACAACGTCGTGAGTAACGGCGAGAAATCCAGCATGCTCTTCTATTGGCGGATACGCAACTACTTCCTCGGTTTGCGCTACGTGACCTTGCCTAACGGCGACGATCTGTCGGTAGTCTACGAGATCAACAACAACTGCTGGCAAGCTCCGCGCAATTGACGGACGGTGCGGTCAATCCGCGCGCGTAGCGCGGGTGGCGCGCGACAGCCAAGGATAGCCCCAAAAGCGCAGCCGAAATTCGTCGTGGCTCACGTCGAGCCGACAGCGTGCTCCCACGGGCATCGTCAACTTGGCGCGGCGGTGGCCGAAAGGCAAGCCGGTCACCAGCGGCACGTCGAGGCGCTCACGGAAGTGCCGCATCACCTCCGTCAAGTCATAGCCGGCGTCGTGCGCCACCAACTGTATGCCGGAAAAATCGCCCAGCAATACGGCGCGCTGCTTTTGCAAGACACCGGCATGAAATAGCTGATAGAGCATCCGCTCGATGCGATAGGGATGTTCGTTCACGTCCTCCAAGAACAGCACGCCGTCTGTCACGTCGGGAAAGTAGGGTGTACCGACCATGGCGGCGAGCAGCGACAGGTTGCCACCCCAAATCACTCCCTCCACCGACAGCGGCTGCGCGTTGACGGCTTGCACGCTGACCTCGAACGCGTCCGCCTCGAGCAAGCGCATGAAGTGCTGCTCGGTGAACGTATCGCAAGGCTGCGCGCCGAAGTCGAATATCGCGTTCGGGCCGGCAAAGGTGACGTAGCGCTCGCGCGCGAGTAGGGCCAGTTGCAGCGCGGTGAAATCGCTGTGACCGACCAAGATCTTCTTCGACGCGGCCAAGCGCGAGTAGTCGATGCGATCGAGCAGCCGGCTGAGGCCATAACCGCCCCGCGCCGCCATGATAATGTCGACGTCGGGGCGCTCGGCGAGTTCGTGCAGCGCGGCCAGCCGCGACGCGTCGGCGCCGGCAAAACGCTGAAACACCGATCGGACCGCCTCGGGAACGACGACGTGGAAACCGAGCTGCGCGAGGCGCTGGGCGGCACGCTCTAGTCGGGTGTCGTCTCGCACGGCGCCCGAGGGCGCAACGATGCCGACGCCGATCATGTGAAGGCCGCCAGCGCGGCGCGCGCGATGGGCTCGCCCCACTCGGGTACGAAGTGGCCCGCCTCGTGGATTTCCATGGCCGGCGGGCAGTTTCGGATGTGTGTGCGCAGTTCGTTCATCACCGTTGGCCCGAGAACGCGATCGGTCATGCCGATGGCCATAAAGGACTTGCCGGACCATTGCTCGCGCCACCACGCTCGCGCCCGGCGCGACAGTGCGGCACCCTCGGCGGCGGGATGATCGGGCACCAGGTTGGGGAAGCGCCGCACGCCAGCCTTGTGCGCGGCATCTGGAAACGGCGCGTCATAGGCGGCCATTTCGGCCTCGCTCAGGTGCGGGCAAGCGCGCCGCATGAGTCTGCCGACCGCCATGTCGGGCTGCTGATTGTTCCAGGCGCGCCAGTCCAGAAAACCCGGCGTCAGCGGCGCATCGCCCGTGGCGAAAGCCGTGTTCATCACCAGCAGCCCGCAAAATCGATCCGGCATGTCCGGCGGCAAGGTAAGCCCCAGCAGCCCACCCCAGTCCTGGCAAACCAGCACGATGTTGCTCAAGTCGAGCCGCTCGATCAGCCGCATCAGCATGCCACGATGGAACTCGAAGCAGTATGTCGCCTCCTCGCTCGGTTTGTCCGACTTACCGAAGCCGAGGAAGTCGGGGGCCACGACGCGCGCGCCGGCTTCCGCGAACACCGGAATCATCTTGCGATACAGATAGCTCCAGGTCGGCTCGCCGTGCAAACACAAGAACACGCGATGCGCTGCGCGCGGGCCTTCGTCGACATAGTGAACGCGCAGCCCTGCGTAACCGGGTAGCTCGGCGAGGTAGTGAGGCGCAAAAGGGTAGCCTGGCAGATCCCGAAAGCGCGCCTCCGGCGTGCGCAAGACGCACTCGCTCATGAGTTTGTCACGCTACCCTGACGGCGCGCGGAAAAGAATCGCGACAGCACTTCGCCGCACGCGGGCGCGAGCACGCCGCCGATGACGGCGGTGTGATGATTGAGCCGCGCGTCGGCGAACAAGTCGATCACGCTGCCGCAGGCTCCGGTCTTGGGATCGCGCGCGCCGTACACGAGCCGCGCTAGCCGAGCATGCATGATCGCCCCGGCGCACATGACGCAGGGCTCTAGGGTCACGGACAGCCCGCAGTCGACCAGTCGGTAGTTGCCGAGCCGGCGCGCCGCGGCACGCAACGCCTGCATTTCAGCGTGCGCGCTCGGATCGTGGCTCGAGATCGGCGTGTTGAAGCCGCGACCGATGACCTCGCCGCCTTTCATCACGACCGCGCCG
>CAZILI010000406.1:0-3916 GCA_964539965.1 uncultured Burkholderiales bacterium
CGAATGGCTGTTCAGCAGAACAAGAAGTCACCCTCCAAACGCGGCATGCACCGCTCGCACGATCATCTCTCCTCTGCGCCCATCGCGGTGGAACCGACTACGGGGGAGGTGCACTTGCGTCACCACGTGAGCCCGAGCGGGTTCTATCGCGGGAAGAAGGTCATTCGCAGCAAGGGTGAATAAGACAAGCGACGCGCGTAGCCCGCGGGGTCCCCGCTAAGGCGAAGCCGCGTGGCAATCACCATAGCGGTCGACGCGATGGGGGGGGATCACGGCCCTAGCGTCACAGTGCCGGCGGCGCTCGGTTTCTTGGCGAGTGAGGCGGATAGCCGGATCATCCTGGTCGGGCGCGCGGAGGCGATCCAGCAGGTGCTCGGGCGCAGCGTCGAGCGCGTAGGTGAGCGTGTGCGCATACAGCCCGCCAGCGAGGTGATCGCCATGGACGAGTCGCCGGTGCTCGCCCTCAAGAACAAGAAGGACTCTTCCATGCGAGTCGCCATCGACTTGGTCAAGACGGGGGAGGCGCAAGGCTGTGTGAGCGCCGGCAACACTGGGGCGCTGGTGGCGATTTCGCGCTTCGTGCTGCGGTTGCTGCCCGGGCTGGGATTGGATCGCCCCGCCATCGCCACCACCTTGCCGACGCAAAAGGGCCACACGCTGGCGCTCGACCTGGGCGCCAATGTCAACTGCACCGCCGAGCACCTCATGCAATTTGCCATCATGGGCTCGATGCTGGTGACCACGTTGGAGGGCAAGGAACGCCCCTCGATCGGCTTGCTCAATATCGGTGAGGAAGTCATCAAGGGCAACGAGATAGCCAAGCAGGCAGGTGATCTGCTGCGCGCCAGTTCGCTCAATTTCCACGGCAACGTCGAGGGAGACGACATCTACCGAGGCGTGGTCGACATCGTCGTGTGCGACGGCTTCGTAGGCAATGTCGCGCTAAAGACTTCCGAGGGCCTGGCGCAGATGCTGGCCACTTTCTTGCGCGAAGAGTTCAATCGCAACCTGCTCACCAAATTCGCCGGATTGATCGCGCTGCCGGTCATCAACGCGTTCCGCCGGCGGGTCGATCCGCGCGAGTACAACGGCGCGAGTCTGCTCGGCCTACGCGGCATCGTGGTCAAGAGCCACGGCTCGGCCGACAAGATCGCGTTTCAGCGCGCGATCCAGAAGGCCGCGGCCGAAGTGCGCAGCGACGTCGTGCGGCGTATCGAGGAGCGGATCGCCCCCGCTCCCGCGGAGGTCGCGTGACCTACTCGCGAGTGGCCGGCACCGGCTCGTATCTGCCCGCTAAGGTGCTCACCAACGCGGATCTAGAGAAGCTGGTCGACACCAGCGACGAATGGATCTATAGCCGCACGGGTATTCGCGAGCGGCGCATCGCCGCTGAAGACGAAAAGACCAGCGATCTGGCGCTGGCCGCGTCGCGCAACGCGCTGGCGGCCGCCGGCGTCGATGCCGGGAGCGTCGACATGATCGTACTGGCTACCACGACGCCCGACATGGTGTTTCCCAGTTCAGCGTGCATCCTGCAAGCCAAGCTCGGCATCAAAGGGTGCGCCGCCTTCGACGTGCAGGCGGTCTGCAGCGGATTCGTGTACGCGCTGGCGACAGCGGACGCTTTCGTGCGCTCCGGCCGCTACCGGCGCGTGCTGGTAGTGGGCGCGGAGACTTATTCGCGAATTCTCGACTGGCATGACCGGGGCACCTGCGTGCTGTTCGGCGACGGCGCCGGGGCCGTGGTGCTGGAGGCGGCCGAGCAGCCGGGCATCCTGTCCTGCCACTTGCATGCCGACGGAAACTATGTCGACATGTTAGCGGTACCGGGTTGGCTTGATCGCGGAGAAGTCAGCGGCCATCCGCTGCTCACTATGGACGGCGGAGCGGTGTTCAAATTCGCGGTCAGGGTGTTGGAGGAGGTCGGTTTGGAGGCCGCGCACGCCAATCGCATGACCGCCTCCGACATCGACTGGTTCATTCCCCACCAAGCCAACATTCGCATCATCGAGGCGACCGCCAAAAAATTGGGCTTGCCCATGCACAAGGTGATTGCGACAGTGCACAAGCACGGCAACACTTCGGCCGCATCGGTGCCGCTTGCTTTCGACGAGGCGATACGAGACGGGCGCATCAAGCGGGGTGACACGGTGTTGCTCGAAGGCGTGGGCGGCGGTTTTACTTGGGGCGCCGTGCTGCTCGAATATTGATGAAAGCCGCTTTTGTCTTTCCGGGGCAGGGCTCGCAGTCGGTCGCTATGATGGACGCGTATGGCGACCTGCCCGACATTCGTGCGACTTTTGACGAGGCCTCGGAGTGCTTGGGCAAGGACCTATGGCGGTTGGTGTCGCAAGGCCCGAGCGAGGACTTGGGGCTCACCGTCAACACGCAGCCCGTCATGCTTGCCGCAGGCGTCGCCGTGTATCGCGCTTGGCTCGGCAGCGGTGGGACCAAGCCCGATTTCGTCGCCGGCCATAGCCTTGCCGAGTACAGCGCCCTGGTGGCAAGCGAAGCGATGCGCTTCGCCGATGCGGTACGTCTGGTGGGAATCCGCGCCCAGGCGATGCAAGACGCCGTTCCGGCCGGGCTGGGGGCGATCGCCGCCGTGCTCGGATTGGACGACGCGGAAGTTCTCGCGGCGTGCGAGGCGGCGCGGCAAGGCGAGGTGGTGGAACCGGCAAACTTCAATACTCCGGGGCAGCTGGTGATATCCGGTCACCGCAGCGCGGTGGAGCGGGCTATCGAGTTGGCGAAGCAGAAGGGCGCCAAGCGCGCCGTCATGCTGCCGATGAGTATTCCCGCGCATTGCTCGCTCATGCGCCCGGCCGCCGAGCAGTTGAAGCCCTATCTCGCCCAAGTCGAGTTGCGGGCGCCCGCCATTCCGGTCATCCATAACTTCGACGTGCAAAGCCACGCCGACCCCGGTGAGATCCGTTCCGTGCTGGAGAAGCAGATTTACAGCCCGGTACGCTGGTCGGACACGGTGGCGAGCCTTGCGCGCATGGGGGTTACTCACGTCATCGAGTGCGGGCCGGGAAAGGTCTTGGTCGGACTGACCAAGCGCATCGATCCTAACTTGAAGTCTCTCGCGCTTGCCGACGCGCCATCCATGCAACAGGCGAAGGTAGCCTTGACGGAGGCGGGATGAGCGAGTCGTGGGCCAACGAGGTCGCTTTAGTGACCGGCGCGAGCCGCGGCATCGGCGCCGCCATCGCCCTTGAATTGGGTCGGCACGGCGCCGTGGTCGTCGGCACCTCGACCAGCGAAGCAGGCGCGCAGACGGTATCCGACGCGCTCGCCGAGATAGGTGCGCGCGGCAAGGGGGTTGTGCTCGACGTGACGCAGGGCGAGCGCATTCTCGCTGTCGTCGACGAGATTCAGCAGGGCTTCGGGGCGGTGAGTATTTTAGTCAACAACGCCGGGATTACGCGCGACAACCTCCTCATGCGCATGAGAGACGAAGAGTGGGACGCGGCGCTGGATACCAACTTGAAGGCTGTGTTTCGCTTGTCTCGCGCGGTGTTGCGCGGCATGATGAAGGCGCGACGCGGGCGCATTATCAACGTGTCGTCCGTGGTCGGCGTGGCGGGCAATCCCGGGCAAGCCAACTACGCCGCCGCCAAGGCGGGTATGATCGGTTTTACCAAGGCCTTGGCACGCGAGGTGGGTAGTCGCAACATCACCGTCAATTGCGTGGCGCCCGGTTTCATCGATACCGACATGACGCGGGCGCTGTCTGCCGAGCAACATAGCGCCCTGCTCGCCAATATACCTCTCGCGCGCTTGGGCAGCGTGCAGGATATCGCCGCCGCTGTCGCGTTCCTCGCCGGCCCGACGGCCAGCTACATCACCGGCACGACCCTGCACGTCAACGGCGGGATGTACATGGTGTGAGCCCGGGGCGGCATACAGGCCG
>CAZILI010000407.1:0-3915 GCA_964539965.1 uncultured Burkholderiales bacterium
CATGCTGGCCTGGATCGGGGCGCTGGCGATAGCGATCGCCTTATGCGCGGTGGTGCTCGCTTTCGCCGCACAGATTCAGCGCTTGGTGGGCGAGCGAGTGGTGATCGCTTTCGAGCGGCTGACCGGGCTCGTCCTCACCGCCATCGCCATCGAGATGCTGCTGCGCGGCGTTGAGGCCTTCGTGAATACCTTGCGCCAACAGCGCGCTACGCCGCCAACTCGCGGCGCAAAAACTCGTGGAAATGTACCATGCCGTCTTCGTGCGGCGTATGGTACGGGCCGACGTCTTCTTCTCCCGCGGCGTAAAGGGCTTTGCGCCCGCGCTGCAGATGCACGCAGATCTGCGCGTCTTCCGCCGCTGACTCCATGTAGGCCGCCTGGTGCGCTTCGACCAAGCCGCGCTCGAACAGCGCGATGTCCTCCGGGTAGTAGAACTCGACGATATTGGTCGTGTGCTCGGGCGAGCGCGGCACCAAGGTGCTGATGACGAGCGAATAGGGATACCACTCGAGCATGACGTTGGGGTAGTAGATCGACCACACCGTGCCGTACTTCGGCAGCTCGCCGTCGCTGTAAGCGAGAATGGCGTCGCGATAGCGCAGATAGTTGGGCGACACCTGCTGACGCCATTCGTCCTTAATGCCCAGCGTTTGGTACGACCACCGCTCACCGAAGCCCCATCGATAGTTGCCGGCGTCGACAAACTGTTGTAGGCCGGGATGAAACGGCACGACGTGATACAGCTCGAGATAGATCTCGAGAAACACCTTCCAGTTGAACGGGCATTCGTCCACCAGCATGCGGTCGAACACGTAGCCGCTGAAGTCGTAGTCGCCGGTCAGAGAAAAGTCGGCCAGGTCCTTGCGGACATCGCGACCGCCGGTGAACAGCAGGCCCTGCCAATTCTGCAGCGGGGTGGCGCACAAATCGAGGCCGGGATTGGTGCTGAATTCCGGCGCGCCGAGCAATTTACCCTTGAGGTCATAAGTCCAACGGTGCAGCGGGCACACGATATTGCGCACTTTGCCGCGCCCCTCCACCATGATCGACTGACGGTGGCGGCACACGTTGTTGAGCAGCACCACGCCGTCTGCGTTTCGAACCAGCATCTTGCCGTGATCGGACCACTGCAGGGTCTGATAGTCGCCCTCGTTGGGAACCATCGCCTCGTGCCCGACGTATTTCGCGGCCGTGGCGAATACGGTGCGTTGTTCTCGCTCGAAGGTCTGTGCGCTCAAGTACCATGACACCGGAAGCTGTGGCGAGCTGGAATTCGCCTTCGGCTGGGTGGAGAGGTCGGTCATCGGCGGAGGCTGGTGGGTCAAGGAAGAATTATTTTACCCCGCACACGCTCGCGACCGGCAGAAAAAAGGGCACGTCGCCGTGCCCCGAGTGCAGACGGTCAGTCGAGAGGCGCACCGCCGTCAAGGACGCTGCCCGCCGGCGTGATGACGCCACGAGCAGTCGCTAGGTTCGCAGGATTCGCCCGCGCGCGGTATCGGCGTGGGCCGAACCTGGCGTAGGGTTTTCCTCACAGCTTGACCAGCTTGCGCAAACAGCGCACCTCGCGGGGATTCTTGATGAGCTCGCCCTGCAGGCCCCAGTAGGTGTTGGACACTTCACCCACGTAGATGCTGCCCCGGGAGTCGATCGCGAGCCCATGCGGGGCGACGAACTGGTCCGGCGCTTCGCCGGCGCGCGGATCGCCCAAGCGCGCCAGCACTTTGCCCTGGTGGGTGCAGATGCTGATGCGCGGTCCCAAGTTGGGCACGTTGCGATTGACCGGCATGTCGGGACCCAATTCGCCGATGAAGCACAACGGGTCTTTGCCGCGCTGCATGAACAGGCCGCACGGCCGGTGCAGATTGTTCCACTGCGTCTCGTACTTGCCGTTCTTGTCGAACACCTGCACGCGATGATTTTCGCGGTCGGCAACATACACCCAGCCGTCGTCGTCGGCACAAATGTTATGCACGATGTTGAACTGACCCGGATCGGTTCCCGGCTCGCCCCAGGAGAACAGCAGCTTGCCGTCGGGCGAGTATTTGTGCACGCGCGCGTTGCCGTAGCCGTCGCTGACGTAGATGTCGCCTTGCGGCGAGAGCGCCGTATGGGTGCACATGTGAAACGGCAACCCGCTCATGTAGGGCGAGCGCTCGCCGGTTTGGCCGATAGTCATGAGGCGCTTGCCGGCGGTGGTGTACTTGCTGATGGTCTGCGCGTGATCGTCGGTGCAATAAATGGAGTCGTCGGGGCCGATATGGATGCCGTGCGGCCGCCAAAACTGATCTTCGCCGAAGGAGCGCACGAAGTTGCCCTCGGCGTCGTATACGATCACCGGGTGGCGGCCGCGGTTGAACACGTAGACCAAGTCTTTGCTGTCCACCGCCACACCGACGACGTCGCGATAGGCCCAACCGTCGGGGAGTTTGCCCCAGGGGTCGATTACCTTGTAGCGATAGTTGTCCTTGCCGAGTATCGTGTCCATCGAAACTGTCTCCTGCGTGCTGGTAAGGATGCCTCATTCTACGGCAGCGCGCCGATGCAAGCGGACGGCCTTCTAGACCCAAGTCTCGACGCGCCTGATTCGGTCTACCCACCAAGCGAGTGCCTTGCCCTTGTGGCGCGCTTTCCAGGCGAGGCTTAGGGCGACCGCGGGCTTGGGCTCCTCCACTTGCTTTACGATGAGCTTGCCGGCGGCCACTGCTGCGCGCGCGATCGGCGCGGGCAAGAAACCGATGCCTAGGCCTTCGATTTGCGCGCTCAATTTGCTGAGGGTGTCGGGCACGGTCAAGGTGTCCTGTCCGGCCTGCAGGCCCGCGCTGCGCGGCTCGAGTTCGCGCGAGCTGTCGGCAGCGGCGACTGCCCGATGGCGGGCGAGTTCGACGCTGGCGATGGGCTCGGCCGCGCGCGCCAGCGGATGACTCGGCGCCACAGCGAACACAAAATCGAGCATCCCCAAGCTATGCACCGTGCAGCCGCCGCCCGCCGGCGCATCGCCGGGTGCGCCGAGCGCAAGGTCCGCGCGGCCGCCGGCGAGCGCGTCCCATACGCCGCCCAACACCTCGCGCGAAAGACGCAGGCGCGTGCCGCATTCGATTTTGTAGAATTCACGCACTAACGGATACAGCCGCTCGATCGAGATCAAATCGGACACCGCGATGGAAAGCTGCGCCTCCCACCCGGTGGCGATCCGTTGGACGCGCGCTTCCAGTTCGCTCGCCGCGCGCAGCAGATGGCGGCCTTCGGCGAGCAGCTCTTTGCCGGCGGCAGTGAGCGCCGCACGCTGACCGCTGCGATCGAACAGTTTCACGCCCAAGTCGTCCTCGAGCTTGCGCACGCTGTAGGTGACCGCCGAGGGCACGCGGTGCAGTGCTTGGGCGGCGGCGGCAAAGCTGCCGGAACGGTCTATCGCGTCCAGGACGACTAAGGCGTCGAGTGCGAGTTTCATGTTCAGAAAAACTGAATAAAATGAAGGAAATTATTGTCTTGTTTAGGATGCGGGTCAACCCCACATTGGGCGATAGGCATTCAAACATTATGAAGGAGACATACTGAATGATCACTCTGCGCAAGTCCGGCGAACGCGGCTACGCCGATCACGGCTGGCTCAAGTCGCAGCACAGTTTTTCCTTTGCCGGCTACTACGATCCCGATCACATGGGATTCGGTCCCCTGCGCGTCATCAACGAAGACCGCGTCGAGCCGGGCATGGGCTTCGGCACGCACGGTCATCGCGACATGGAGATCATCAGTTATGTGCTGGAAGGCGAGCTTGCCCACCAGGACAGCATGGGTAACGGCTCGGTGATTCGACCCGGCGACGTGCAGCGCATGAGCGCCGGCTCGGGGATCACTCACAGCGAGTTCAATCACTCGAAGGGCGAGCGCGTGCATTTCTTGCAAATTTGGATC
>CAZILI010000408.1:0-3902 GCA_964539965.1 uncultured Burkholderiales bacterium
GCCCGGCTACGGCTACTCGGGCATCGTCATCGCCATGCTGGCTCAGCTCAATGCGCTCGCCGTCGTCGCGGCGGCGATCTTCGTCGCCGCAATTTTGGTCGGCGCCGACGGCATGGGCCGTTCGCTCGCTGTGCCGACCTACATCGCCGACGTGATTGTGGCGCTGGCCTTGCTCGCCATGCTGGTGACGAGTTTGTTCGCGCGCTACTCGATCCGCTGGCGCGGGTGATGATGGAGCTGTGGGACACGCTCGCCTCGGCCGCTTTCTGGGTGGCGGTGCTGCGCATCGCCACACCGCTCATATTCGGCACTTTGGGCGTGCTCTTGTGCGAGCGTGCAGGCGTATTGAATCTCGGCATCGAAGGTATCATGGTCGCCGGCGCGTTCTTCGGTTGGTTGGCGGTGTTTCACGGCGCGCCGCTATGGGTCGGAGTGGCCGTTGCGGCCGGTGTGGGCGCGGTGTTCGGCGCTATGCATGCATTGCTCGCCGTGTGGCTCGCGCTGTCGCAACACGTGTCGGGCCTCGCCCTCACTTTGTTTGCCACCAGCTTGTCGTACTTCTCTTACCGTGTGAGTTTCCCCAAAGTCACCACGCCGCCGACTATCAAACCATTCCAAGCCGTCGAAGCGCTCGCCGGGGTTCCCGTCCTGGGCCAACAGACGCCGCTTACCTGGCTCGCACTCGCACTGGTGCCGACGATTGCCTATGTGCTGTATCGCACGCCGATCGGACTCGCCCTGCGCGCGGTCGGCGAAAATCCGGCCGCGGTCGAGGGTCAAGGCTTGTCGGTGCACGGACTGCGCACCGGCGCGGTCGCTGCCGGCAGCGCGCTCATGGGAGTCGCCGGCAGTTTCTTGACCTTGTCCGCGTTCGATGCGTTCTTCTTCAACATGGTCAACGGCCGCGGCTGGATCTGCGTCGCCCTGGTGATATTCGCCTCCTGGCGGCCCGGCAAGGCGCTCGCCGGCGCGCTGTTGTTCGCCGGCTTCGATGCGCTGCAACTGCGCTTGCAGCAAGCGAGCGGCGGCGCGTTGCCGTATCAACTGTTTCTCATGCTCCCCTATCTGCTCTCGATACTGGCGCTGGTGCTGGTAGCGCGGCGTGCCGGCTATCCGCAAGCGCTCATGAAACCGTATCGGCGCGGAGAGCGCTAAGGCGCATTTCGCGTCGCTCCGACTATTCCGTCCCGTACCTGAGGCTACGTCTACTATGTTCGACCTAATCATCCGCAACGCCACGCTGCCCGACGGACAGAGCGGTATCGACATCGCCATAAGCGGCGCGCGCATCGCCGCCGTCGGGTCGGCCGTCGACGCGACCGCCGCGCAGGATTTGGATGCGGCAGGCGATCTCGTCACGCCGCCCTTTGTCGACGCCCACTTTCACATGGACGCGACCCTCACATTCGGCATGCCGCGCGTGAACCACTCTGGCACCCTGCTCGAAGGCATTGCGCTGTGGGGAGAACTCAAGCCTAGCCTCACGTCGGAGGCGATCGTCGAGCGTGCGCTCAAGTATTGCGATTGGGCGGTCGCCAAGGGCCTGCTGGCGATTCGCTCGCACGTCGACGTGTGCGATCCCCGCCTTCTCGCCGTGGATGCGCTATTGGAGGTGAAGCGGCGCGTGCAGCCGTATCTCGACCTGCAGTTGGTCGCTTTCCCGCAAGACGGCCTGTTGCGCTCGCCGGGCGCGCTGCAGAATCTCGAGCGCGCGCTCGACAAAGGCGTGGAGGTGGTGGGCGGCATCCCGCACTTCGAGCGCACGATGGCCGACGGCACCGAGAGCGTGCGCCTGCTGTGCGAGCTCGCCGCGAAGCGCGGCCTGCTGGTCGACATGCATTGCGACGAGACCGACGATCCCTTGTCACGCCACATCGAAACCTTGGCCTACCACGCCGTGCGGCTCGGACTCGCCGGGCGCGTCACCGCCTCGCATCTCACCTCGATGCACTCGATGGACAACTACTATGCCTCCAAGCTGATACCGCTCATCGCCGAAGCCGGCGTGGCGGCGGTCGCCAATCCGCTCATCAACATCACCATCCAGGGCCGGCATGACAGCTATCCCAAGCGCCGCGGTATGACGCGCGTGCCTGAGCTTCTCGCCGCCGGCGTGCCGGTTGCCTTCGGCCATGACTGCGTGCTCGATCCGTGGTACAGCTTGGGCGCTGCCGACATGCTGGAGGTCGCGCACATGGGCCTACACGTCGCGCAAATGACCTCGCAGGAGGCGATGCGGGCCTGCTTTGCGGCGGTTACGCAAACGCCGGCGCGCATCCTCGGTTTGGAAAGCTATGGCATCGCGCCGGGTTGCTACGCCGATCTCGTGTTGCTCGATGCCCGCGACCCGATCGAGGCGATACGGCTGCGCGCCGCTCGGCGCGCCGTCATCCGCCGCGGCAAGATCATCGCGCACAGCGAGCCCTCGCGCAGCCGACTTTTCATCGCGGGACGCCCGGCGCAGGTAGACTCACGACTTTAACTGCTCGAGGACCAACGACATGGCAGCGCAACCGCTAATCGGCTGGATCGGCGCGGGCCGCATGGGCGTGCCCATGGCCGGATTCATCATGAAAGCCGGCTACCCGCTTTCCGTCTACTCGCGCAGCCCCGCCAGCCGGCAAAAGCTGCTCGCCCAAGGCGCGCGCGAAGCGGCGAGCGTGGCGGCGTGCGCGAGCGAAGCCGACGTGGTGTTTTCCTGCATCACCGACGACAAGGCGCTGCGTGAGGTGGCGCTCAGCCCGGGCGGAGTGTTGGCGAACGCCAGGCGAACGGCGATCTACGTGGACACGAGTACCGTGTCGCCGGAAGCATCGGCCGACGTCGCGCGCGAAGCGCAGGCGCGCGGCATCGCTTATTTGCGCATCCCCATCTCGGGAAACGCCGCCTCGGCGCGCACCGGCAACGTGACCGCTCTGGTGTCGGGCCCGCGGGAGGCGTGGCAGAGTGTGCAACCGATCGTGCAAAGTTTCAGCACCGCGCAAGTCTACCTCGGTGCGAATGACGAAGCGCGCGTGATGAAGCTGGTCGTGAACCTGCTGGTCTACGCCGCGGCGCAGTCGATGGCCGAGGCGCTCGCCCTGGGGCGTAAGGCCGGTCTCGACTGGAATGTGATGCTCGATACTTTGGGCCAGAGCACGCTCGCCTCCCCCTGGCTCAAGGCCAAGGTCGCTCTTATGAAACCGCGCGATTTCACCCCGACCATGACCAGTCGCATGATCCTGAAAGATCTCGACTTAATGCTCGAGTCGGCGCGCTCGCTGGAGGTGTCGTTGCCGCTCACCGCCTCGATTCGCCAAATCGCGCAAGCCCTGGTCGGCCAGGGCCATGGCGAAGAGGACTACATGGCGCTCATCAAGCTCGCCGAGCGGCAGGCGGGACTGCCCCCCGAACTCGCATAGGCCACGCCCCCCGAGCCGGCGGCTGGCTAACCCTTGCCCAGTTCTTTGCGCACCAAGGCCGCACCTTCCGCCAGTGCCTTCAACTTCATCTGCGCGACGATGCGAGTGAGCGGCTTCATGCCGCAGTCGGTTGTCAGATACACACGCTCTGGCGGCACGACTGCGATCACCTTGCGAATGCGGGCGGCGACCTCTTCGGGCGTTTCGATCATGCTGGTGCGCACGTCGATGACGCCGATTGCCACCTCTTTGTCTTTCGGCAACGACTTGAGCGCCGCGATGTCTATCATGTCGCGGTTGGCAAAGTCGAGCACGAACTGATCGATCGGCAGATCGTAGAAATGCGGCAACACCGCCTCATAGCCGGAAGGGAACAAACCGGACAGACGGTTGCCCCAGGCGTTACCGTAACAAAAATGCCAGGCGATCTTGGCGTCCACGCCTTGAATGCATTGCTTGACGACGTCACCGATCCATTTGTAGTCGTCCTTGTTTTGCGTG
>CAZILI010000409.1:0-3898 GCA_964539965.1 uncultured Burkholderiales bacterium
GAAGTACTCGATCGGTAGGAAAGAGCGATGGCCCGTCTACAGCAGTACTACAAGGAGAACGTCGTCAAGCAATTGATGCAGGAATTCTCCTATAAGTCGGTCATGCAAGTGCCGCGCATCGCCAAGATTACGCTCAACATGGGCGTCGGCGAGTCGGTCAACGACAAGAAGATCGTCGACAATGCGGCCGCCGATCTCACCAAGATCGCCGGGCAAAAGGCGGTGGTGACCAAGGCGCGCAAGTCGATCGCGAATTTCAAAGTTCGCAAAGACTATCCGGTCGGCTGCAAGGTAACCCTGCGCGGCGCGCGCATGTACGAATTTCTGGATCGCTTGGTGACCGTCGCGTTGCCGCGCGTGCGCGATTTTCGCGGCGTGTCGGGCCGCTCGTTCGACGGCCGCGGCAACTACAGCATGGGCGTCAAGGAGCAGATCATTTTCCCCGAGATCGAATACGACAAGGTGGACGCGCTGCGTGGGCTTGACGTTACCATCACTACGACCGCCAAGAGCGACGCGGAAGCGCGTGCCTTGCTCGCGGCATTCAAATTCCCGTTCAGAAATTGAGGTAGTCCGTGGCCAAACTCGCGCTGATAAACCGAGAAGCGAAGCGCCGTGCCGCCGTGAAGAAGTACGCCGCGCAACGTGCCGAACTGATGAGCATCATTGAGAACGCCCGGGCGACGCCCGAAGCGCGCGAACAGGCGAGAAAAAGGATCGCCGCCCTGCCGCGCGATTCGAGCCCGGTGCGCTTGCGCAACCGATGCTCGCTAACCGGGCGACCGCGCGGCTACTTCCGCAAATTCGGATTGGGCAGAAACAAGCTGCGTGAAATCGCGATGCGCGGCGAAATTCCAGGTGTCATCAAGGCAAGCTGGTAGTAGGAGACTTTACGCATGAGCATGAGCGATCCCATTGCAGATATGTTGACTCAAATCCGCAATGGTCAGCAGTCGGAAAAAGCCTTGGTGTCGATGCCCTGTTCGAATCTGAAGGTCGCCATTGCGCGCGTGCTGACCGACGAGGGCTACATCGAGGGCCATACGGTGCGTGAGGCGGGCGACAAACCTGTGCTGGACATCGCGCTCAAGTACTACGCCGGGCAACCCGTGATCGAGAAGCTCGAACGCGTCAGCCGGCCAGGGCTGCGCATCTACAAAGGCAGGGACGATTTGCCCAAAGTGATGAACGGACTCGGTATCGCCATCGTGTCGACCTCCAAGGGTGTCATGACCGACCGCAAGGCCCGCGCCGCAGGCGTAGGCGGCGAGGTGTTGTGCATCGTGGCGTAAGGAATAGCAAATATGTCGCGTGTAGGGAAAGCCCCGGTTGTCATCCCAGAAAAAGTCGAGGTGACGGTATCCGGCAGCGAAGTCGGCGTCAAAGGGCCGCTCGGTCAAATCAAGCGCAACCTCGACAGCGCGATCGCGATCGCGCGCGAAGGCAACAAACTGACCGTCGCGCCGCGCGATGGGTCGATTCACGCCAATGCAATGTCGGGCACGGCGCGCGCGCTGATCGCCAACATGGTTGAAGGTGTGACCAAAGGATTCGAGCGCAGGTTGACCTTGGTCGGCGTGGGATACAGGGCGCAGGCCGCAGGGCAGACCCTTAACTTGACACTCGGGTTCTCCCATCCGGTGGCGTACAAGATGCCGGACGGAATAAAAGTCGAGACACCCACTCAGACCGAGATCGTAGTCAAGGGCGTAGACAAGGAACGGGTGGGGCAGGTTGCCGCCGAAGTGCGTGCGTTCCGCAAGCCTGAGCCCTACAAAGGCAAGGGCATACGCTTCAGCGGCGAGACCATTGTCCTCAAGGAAACCAAGAAGAAGTAGGTGGGCCGATTATGAGAGACCTAAGAGCAGCAAGGGTACGCAGATCGCGCAAGACGCGGGTGAAAATTGAGCAGCTTAAGGCGACACGCTTGTCCGTGCATCGCTCCAACTGCCACATCTACGCCCAGATCATCGCCGGCGCGGGAGGCAAGGTCCTGGCAAGCGCGTCGACGGTCGAGGCCGAAGTGCGCCGCGAGATCGCCAACGGCGGTAACGTGAAGGCAGCGAGTGTGATCGGCAAGCGAATCGCGGAAAAGGCGAAGGTACTCGGCATTCAAAAGGTCGCCTTCGATCGATCGGGATATCAGTACCACGGCCGGGTCAAGGCTTTGGCAGAGGCGGCCCGTGAGAACGGGCTTACGTTCTAAGAGGAAGCTCGCGAGATGGCAACCAGAGTAGAGAGCGAAGAGCGCACCGACGGCCTGCGCGAGAAGATGGTCGCGATCAATCGCGTGACCAAAGTGGTGAAAGGCGGGCGCATCCTGGGTTTTGCCGCCTTGACGGTGGTGGGCGATGGCGACGGCGGAATCGGCATGGGAAAGGGCAAGGCGCGCGAAGTTCCGGTTGCCGTGCAGAAAGCGATGGAGCAAGCGCGGCGCGGCATGGTCAAGGTAAGACTAAAGAACGGCACTCTGCATCACGCGATCATCGGCCGTCACGGCGCGTCGCGCGTGTTCATGCAGCCGGCTTCCGAAGGTACCGGCATCATCGCCGGCGGCCCGATGCGGGCCGTATTCGAGGTCATGGGTGTGACCAACGTGCTTGCCAAATGTCACGGTTCCACCAATCCGTACAACGTCGTGCGGGCGACCTTGCAGGGCTTGCAGGCGATGAATACGCCGTCGGAAATCGCCGCCAAACGCGGTAAGAAAGTCGAAGAGTTGATGGACTAGGCGATGGCAAACGGCAAAGTCAAGGTTACGTTGGTAAAGAGCCCGATCGGGACCAAGCGTGCACATCGAGCTTGCGTTAAGGGGCTCGGGCTGAAGCGGTTGCACGAAAGCGTCGAGTTGACCGACACGCCCGAGGTGCGCGGCATGATCCAGCGCATCCGCTACCTCCTGCGCCTCGATCCCGTCTGACACGCAACGAGGAAATCATGCGTCTCAACACAATCAAGCCAGCCGCCGGGTCAAAACGACCGCGTGTGCGCGTCGGTCGAGGCATCGGTAGCGGTCTGGGCAAGACCTCCGGCCGTGGGCACAAGGGGCAAAAGGCTCGTTCCGGCGGGTTCCACAAGGTAGGCTTCGAAGGCGGCCAAATGCCGCTGCAGCGGCGATTGCCCAAGCGGGGCTTTCATTCGCTGATGCGAGAGCGCGTTGCAGAGGTTCGCCTGTGCGATCTCGCCAAGCTGCAAGGCGACGCCGTAGATCTCGCCGCCTTGAAACAGGCGGGGCTTGTCCCAACCATGGCGTTACGGGCTAAGGTATTCTTGAAAGGTGAAGTGAAGCGCGCCTTGAGCCTAAAGGGAATAGGGGTAACGAAAGGCGCACGCGCCGCGATCGAAGCGGCCGGCGGCTCGATAGCGGAATAGTCCAACTTGGCCGCCAATCCCTTTGCACTCGGCAAGATGGGCGACCTGAAGCGTCGCCTATTGTTCTTGCTGGGGGCCCTCCTCGTCTATCGCATCGGTGCGCACGTCCCGGTGCCGGGCATCGATCCTACTCAGCTAGCGAAGCTGTTTCAGTCGCAGAGCGGCGGCATCCTCGGCATGTTCGACATGTTCTCGGGGGGTGCTCTGCGCCGCTTTACCGTATTCGCTCTGGGCATCATGCCGTACATCTCGGCTTCGATCATTATGCAGTTGCTGAGCTTTGTGATGCCGACCCTCGAGCAGTTGCGCAAGGAAGGCGAAAGCGGCCGCCGCAAGATCACCCAGTACACGCGCTACGGCACCGTGGCGCTGGCGTTGTTCCAGTCCATGGGTATCGCGGTCGCCCTCGAGTCCCAACCGGGCCTGGTGCTGAATCCCGGCATCATGTTCAAGCTGACCACTATCGTCTCGCTTACCACTGGGACGATGTTCTTGATGTGGCTGGGCGAGCAAATCACCGAGCGAG
>CAZILI010000410.1:0-3889 GCA_964539965.1 uncultured Burkholderiales bacterium
GCTCTCATGTTGCTGCCCGTTGCCGCGTGTAGGGGGTGACCGCCACGCGCGCGGCCGGCGCGGCGAGACCAATCTCGGCGTCGTCCAGATAGCAGGCGGGATCCTCTTGCCAGGGATCGCCGGTCAGTTGATAGGCGCGCACCCGCGTGTTGCCCCCGCAGAGGTCAAAGTATTGGCACGCCGCGCAGCGGCCCTTAACCTTGCGGGGTGATGCATTGAGCCCCGCCATGAGCGGGTCGGAACGGTCGCGCCAAATGTCGGAAAAACGCCGCTCGCGCACGTTGCCCAAGCTGTGGTTCCACCAAAACGTGTCGGGGTGCACGTTACCCAGGTTGTCGATGTTGGCGATGTGCACGCCCGAGGCGTTACCGCCCCACTGCGCCAGCTTGGCGCGCAGATGATCGGCCCGCTCCGGAAAGCGCTCGCGCGTCCACCTCAGCAGATAGGCGCCGTCGGCGTCGTTGTTGCCGGTTACGAACTCCTTGGGCACCCTCGCTGTCAGGGCTTGCCAGCAAGCGCCGAACAGCCGGTCCATCGCCCAGCGCGACAAGCGATGCGCGGCGTCGTGTCTGCGATTGACGTTGCCGCGACCAGCGTAGTTCAAATGCGACAAATAGAATTTGTCGATCGCCTCGCCTTGCATCAGATCGAGCAGACTCGGCAGGTCGGCCGCGTTGTCTTGCGTCAAAGTAAAGCGCAACCCTACCTTGATGCCGGCGTCCCGGCACAGCCGCACCGCCGCGAGCGAAGCATCGAATGCGCCCTTCTTGCGGCGAAAGCGATCGTGTGTCTCTCGCATGCCGTCCAGACTCACGCCGACATAGTCGAACCCGACTGCTCGGATGGCATCGATATTGTTCGTGTCGATAAGCGTGCCGTTGCTCGACAGGCCGACGTAGAACCCCAGCGCCTTCGCTCGCCGCGCGATCGCGAAAATGTCACTGCGCAGCAGCGGCTCGCCGCCGGACAGAATCAGCGCCGGCACGCCGAAGCGGCGCAGGTCGTCCATCACCGCGTAGACCTCTTCGGTGCTCAGTTCGCCGGGAAAATTGCGGTCCGCCGAGATCGAGTAGCAGTGCAGGCAGGTAAGGTTGCAGCGCCGAATGAGATTCCAGATCACTACCGGTCCGCTCGGCTTGCGCTTGGGCGCAAGCGGTGTCGGCGCCAATATCTCCTGCATGAACTGGGTGAGTCGAAACATTCTAAATACGTAGCCCGGTTTTCTTCAAGATGCGTGTGCTGTAGAGCATTTCGCGCGCGTGGCAGGCGTCCCCCAGCAGCGCGGCTATGCGCTCGGCCTGGTTCTCGACCTCGATCTGATCTCGACCGTGCAGCATGGCGGACAAGTTGTAGCGCCACTGCGGCAGCCGCCTCGGCCGCAAATAGCAATGGCTTACGAAATCCAGCGCCCCGACTTCGCGTCCCAGTTGGTCGACCGCCTCGTCGCACACATCCCAGACCGACATGGCGTTGGCACGATAGCCGAGCGCGTAGTGATTCGGCACCACCCCGATGCGGCGGATCACGCCGAGTTCCAGCATACGCTGCATGCGCGCCATTGCCTCCTGCGCAGGAAGACCGAGCCGAGCCGCGACGACGTCGTACGGCTTGCGGGCGAGCGGTAAGCCGCCTTGGGTGGCGCGCACGATGACGCGATCCGTGTCGTCGAGCGCGTGCGCTTGCGACAGATCAGACATGAAAGGCGAGTCCGACGAAATACTCCTGCTGCTTCGGCAGATTGAGCACCGCACAACCGGTCGCCGCCTCGATACGCCCGATCACGGCTTCGATCTGCTCGGGCCGCTCGGTCGCTAGCACGAACCACATGTTGAAGGCATGCTCGCGCGCGTAGTTGTGCGCCACCTCAGGAAATGCGTTCACGGTCTGCGCGACGCGCTCATAGTCTTCCGGCGGTACTCGCATCGCGCACAGGGTCAACGCGCCGCCCAAGCGTTCGGCCTGAAAAAGAGGCCCGAAACGGGTCAACGTGCCGTCGGCCAGCATGCGCTCGATGCGGGCGATAAGGTCGTCCTCGCTGGTCTGCAGCGCGGCCGCGGCTTCCGCGAATGGTCGCTCGCACACCGGGAAGCCCCGCTGCAAGACGTTGACGATGGCTCTGTCGAGGCTATCCATGGGCGGCGGCCACAGCGGGTGCGTAGTGCGCGCCGCGCTGCTTGAAGCATTGTCGGCTAAACAGCACTGCATGGCGATACGGCTCGAGGGCGCAGCGTTCACGCAGCACGCCGAGGGCTCGCGCCGTATCCACGCGCGCGCGGCCGTGGATCATGCAAAATAAGTTGTACGGCCAGTCGGGCAGCCGACGCGTTCGGCGATAGCACAAGGTCGCCAAACCGGACTCGGCGATGCGCTCCCCGATGCCGTCGACCGCGTCGTCGGCGACATCGAACACGGCCATAGCGTTGGCGACGTAGCCCAAATCACGGTGGCGCACGACCACGCCGAAGCGCTTGATCGCCCCTTGCGCGATAAGCGCGCCCACTCGATCGATCACCTCTTGCTCCGATAGTCCCGCCCGGTCGGCCAACTCACGATAAGGCCGCGGTGTAAGCGCGAGCCCACCCTGCAGGGCAGCAATCAGCGCCGGGTCGGGCGGCCGCTTCTGCGGCACAGTGCCGTCGACGTTGCAAGCGCAGCCCGAGTCGAGCGCGCGCGCGAGGCCGGCCGGCGCCCCGGTCTCGCGCTGTCGCAAGTCGAATCCCAAGTCGATGCGGTACTCGCGCTCGAGCGGCAGGGACATCACCGGAACGCGCGCCGCGGCACCGATCGCTCGCAACGTGGCTTCGAGATGCGCTCGGTCGGCGGCCGTCACGACGAACCACAGGTTAAAGCGATGCTCCCGTTCATAGTTGTGATTGACTTCACCGAAGCCCGTCACCAGCGCAGCGACCCGATCGAGTTGCGCGGTGGGTACGGCCATCGCGGCCAGAGTGCTCACGCCGATCGTGCCCGGGCGAAACACGGCACCGACGCGGCTCAGCCCCCGCTCACGTAAGGCAAGGAGTGCCGCGATCACCTCGTCCTCAGCGCAGCCCAAGGTTTGCGCGATGGCGAGAAACGGCCGTTCACACAGCGGAAAGCCGCGCTGGAAGTCGTTCAGAAGGCGAAACTCGAACGGACTCACAGGCCGATGCGGGACGCGCGCGAGGTAAAAAAGATGCCGCTCGGCTTGTCGGCGGCGAATTCGGCGGTCCGCTGCAAGGTGGCCGTGTCGTATATCACCACGCGGTCGTCGTCGCGGGCTGATATCCACACCGCCTCACCGCGCGCAGTGAATTCCATGTGCAGCACCGCCTTGCCGGGCTCGAGCGTGTGCGAGACACGCTTCGTTTCAGTGTCGATCACCTGCACCTTGCCGTTGTCGGGCAGCGCGAAGTTGACCCACACTTGGCGTCCGTCCGGGCGTCCCATCACAAACACCGGCTGCCCCGCCACGGCGATACGAGCGGATTCGGTCCAGGTCTTGGTGTCGACCACCAACACTTCGTGTCGGCCGACCGCCGGCAGATAAGCCGCGCCGCCGGCGATCGCCCAGCCGCGCAAGTGCGGCATCTTGTACACCGGCAGCTTCTGTTCACCCTTGCCGTAGCCGTCCAAGATGCGCCGCACGCCGGCCTCCGGGTGCCACAGATCAATGAGCGCCAGACCATCTTCGCCGAACAACCCGGCCAGATAGTAGCGCCCGTCCGGAGTTACTAGACCGTCATACGGCTCGCGACCGACGTTGGAGAATTTCTGTAGCTTCGGCTGCCGCGGATCGGTCAGGTCGGCTAGCCAGATTTCGCCAGCGTCAAACAGACTCCACACGAACCGGTTGCCCGGCGCATCGGCGAGCCCCACCACCTTAGAGAGCTTGCCGTCGGCGTACTGC
>CAZILI010000411.1:0-3869 GCA_964539965.1 uncultured Burkholderiales bacterium
GGCCGTTTTCGTTTTCCAGGGTGCAAACCATGACGGACAAGCCGCGGGTAGGAGTGATCGGCGTAGGGGCGATGGGTATGGGCGTGGCGAAGCGGCTGCTGGGTCAAGGCTTCCCGACCGCGGTGCGCGATTTGCTCGCCGAGCGTGAAGAGCAGGCTGCGGCCCTCGGCGCGCTGCCTTGCGCGAGCCCGGCCGAACTCGCCGCGCGCTGCGGGGTGGTGATCACCCTGGTGGTCGACGAGGCGCAGACCGAGGCCGTGCTGTTCGGCCCGCACGGCGCAGCCGACGCGCTTGCGAGGGGCGCCGTGGTGGTGATGTCGAGCACCGTATCGCCGCGCTATGCTGCGCAGCTTGCGCTCCGCCTGCGTGAGCGAGACATCCTCATGCTCGATGCACCCGTATCTGGCGGGCCGGCGCGCGCCTTGAGCGGCGAGATGTGCATGATGGCGGCCGGCGAGCCGGCCGCGTTCGCCGCGGCCGAGCCCGTGTTGCGAGCTATCACCGGCAAGTTGTTCCACGTGGGCGAACGAGCGGGCGACGGCTCGAAAATGAAGGTGGTCAACAACATGCTCGCCGGGATCAATCTCGCCGCCGCGGCCGAGGGCGTGGCGCTCGGTATCAAACTGGGACTGGATCCCAAGCTCATGTGCGAGGTCGTCGGGGGGAGTTCCGGCGCGAGCTGGGTTTTCGCCGACCGCATGCCGCGCTTTCTCGACGCCGATTTTGCACCCCGCGCCGCCACGCGCGTATTGACCAAGGATCTCGGCCTGGCGCTGCGAGCGGGCGAAGAGGTCGGGTTTGCCACCCCGCTCGCCGCCGCAGGTCACCAAGCATTCACGCGAGCCGTGGCCTTGGGTTACGGCGACGTGGACGACGTGGCGGTGATCAAGCCCTACCTAATCGGGTAAACTCGCTCTTGAGCCCGCTCGCCGGAAGGTGAGGCGACGGGCTGGGCCGCCGCCGAGGGGAGGCAGCGGCTTGAGCGCCCTCCGGGAGACCGGCGAAGTCCACACAACAAGCCAGGCTAGACCGCCCACCGTGCGGTAGGGTGACGCGAGTCACCCCGATGGCCCTGCCATTCGACCTCCTGCTGTCACCGACGAACGACAGGCTGGCCTAAGGAGCCACCTTGACTAGAAGCAGTCGCGACGAGCGCACCAAGGGCCAACGCTCGCAAAGAAAAAATCCCTACGCGACGCGTGCCAAGATATCGCAGCAGAAATTGCGGCGTCTGGTCGCCTGCTTCGCGGTCGATCTGAACGCGAGTCAAATCGCTCAACTCATCCACCTGAATCGCAACACGGTGAACCGCTATCTGCACGCGATTCGCGGCCGAATCGCGACCTTCTGCGGCGACGAACCCTGCGGCATGAGGCGCGCCGGCGACGCAAGCTTCGCGTTCGCGCGCCGCGCCTCGACCCGCGGCGCTCTCGGCGAGCGGCAGCAAGTGGTCGTATTTCAGGTGTTGCTGCAGGGCGAGCGAATACGCGTGCGCCAGGCGCCGGCGCAAGTGCAGGAAGAATTTCTTTCAGCGTGCCGGGGCAGGATCAGGTGCAACCAAATCGTTCCTGTCGGCACGGCGGTCTCGCACGGTGACGATCATGAGGATGGGCCGCCACCCAATCGGCCGAACCAAGTGGAGATGTTCTGGCGGTTCTGCAAGTCTCGGCTAGCCCAGTTTCGCGGTGCCAGCACCAGCACCTTCGGGTTGCACTTGAGGGAGTGCGAGTTCCGCTTCAATCATCGGCAGCAGGATATTCAGAAGATCATCCTGCATAGTCTGCGCGACGAGCCGCTGTTCTAGGCAGTGAGGCCCGCGAGGGGTGGCTCGATCTAGTCAAGTGGCCGTGCGCGCTGTCGCTGCGTGGTGACGTCTCAAACGGCAACGCCTTGTCCATCCCCCTTGGACGCAGGCTTGGCACGCCCTATGCACTGTCAGGAATCGGCTACGTCGGCGCTTTCGATGCCTCGAGCCCTTCTTTGCCAACTAGAACAGTGGGAGAACTCCATGTACCGCATTCGTTCTTTTGTCCGAAGTGCGACCGCGCTCGCGCTGTCGCTATCGTTTGCGCTCGTGTATGCCCAATCCGATCCTGGAGTACGCTCCGGCGCGGCGGGAGCAGGAGGGGCTGTACCTGGGCTAAGCGCCGACCAGCAGAGCCGTTTCGCCGAGTTTCAAGAGGTCTTTAGCGAAGTCGAAGGCGTGGCGGACGGATTTGGGCCCCGTTTTAACGCCGAAAGCTGCGCAGGCTGTCACGCTCAGCCGGCCGTAGGAGGCACAAGCCCGGCGGCGAATCCGCAGTTTGCCGCTGCCGCCGCGCTAGGCGGGTCCAATCAGATCCCGTCGTTCTTGAACCTGACTGGTCCCGTGCGCGAAGCGCGCCGTATCCGCAACGCCAGTGGCCGGCGTGACGGCAGGGTCGTGCAACTCTTTACCATCAGCGGGCGCAGCGATGCCAACGGTTGTACGGTCGCCCAGCCCGACTTTTCCAACACGCGCAATTTTGCGCTGCGCATTCCGACACCGGTGTTCGGACTGGGGTTGGTCGAGGCGATCAGCGTGAACACCTTGCGCCAAAACCTCGGCCGCCATGCGCGCAGCAAGGCGTTGTTCGGCATTCAAGGCAGGCTCAACTTCGCCGCCAACGGGACTGTCACGCGCTTCGGCTGGAAGGCGCAATCGCCGTCCCTGCTCGCATTCTCCGGCGAAGCCTACAACCTCGAGATGGGCGTGACGAGCGATGCGTTCCCCACCGAAACGGAGACCGCCTGTGACACGGTCGCCGACCCCGAAGACCACGCCGACCCGAACGCCAACGAGCCGGGAGACGTATTCCGCTTCGCCAGTTTCATGCAGTTTCTCGATCAGCCGAGGCCGGCGCCCGCTACGGCCTCCACCCGCAATGGCCGCGCGCTGTTCGACGCGGTCGGATGTTCCCTGTGCCACACGCCCGCGTTGTTCACCGGTCCGTCCAATGTCGCGGCCTTGTCGTTCAAGCAGGTGAACTTGTACTCGGACCTGGCGCTGCACAGAATGGGCAGCGCGCTCGCCGACGGCGTGAGCCAAGGCTCGGCCTCCGGCAGCGAATTCCGCACGGCGCCGCTGTGGGGATTGGGCAAGCGGATCTTCTTCTTGCACGACGGCCGCACCGCCAATCTACTCGAGGCGATCGCGGCGCACGCTAGCGTGGGTTCGGAGGCCAATCGCAGCATTGGGACGTTCAACACTTTGAGCCCTGCGCAGAAGCAGGACGTGCTTAACTTCCTGCGCTCGCTGTAGAGTCCGCGCGAGGCGCGGGGCCGTTTGCCCCGCGCCTGCTGCTCCTACGGGGACAGGCGCTCGATGCACCAACCGCCTGCTTGGAGGCGGAAGCGGATGCGGTCGTGCAGCCTGTTCTGTCTGCCTTGCCAGAACTCAAACATGTCCGGCGTAAGACGGTAACCGCCCCAGTAAGGCGGGCGTGGCGGCGCGTCGCCGTAACGCTGCTTGGCGTCCTCGAAGCGCGCTTCGACCCAGCTTCGGTTCGGCACGACCTGGCTCTGGCGTGATGCCCAGGCACCGAGCCGGCTCGCCACCGGGCGAGTCGCGAAATACTCGTCCGCCTCTGCGGGGGTCGCTTTGGCAATCGTGCCTTCGATGCGAACTTGGCGCTCCAACTCCGCCCAATAGAACACCATGCAAGCGGCCGGATTGTGGGCCAGCTGTTCGCCTTTGGCGCTCTCGTAGTTGGTGAAAAAGGCAAATCCTTCCTGACCGTAGGCCTTCAGGAGCAGGACGCGCGCGCTGGGGCGCCCCGACGGCGTCACGGTAGCAAAGGTCATCGCGGTCGGCTCGAGCGTCTGCGCTGCTAGGGCCTGCTTGAGCCAGC
>CAZILI010000412.1:0-3858 GCA_964539965.1 uncultured Burkholderiales bacterium
CGTAGGCGGCGCGGCCGTTCAAAGAGAGAATCATCGTACTGGCTATAGTATCCGGCTCAATAGCGCATCCAGATGCGCTCTGCATGGCAATACTTTAGGGGGTAGCGCATCACCCGCGCTGGGAGGCATGGAGCGCGCGGGAGAGATCCTCGACTAGATCTTCCGCATGCTCCAGGCCGACCGACAAGCGGACCGTCCCCTCGGTGATGCCGGCGCGCTTGAGCGCGTCGGCATCCATGCGATAGTGCGTGGTCGAGGCGGGATGAATGACCAGCGATTTGGCATCGCCAACGTTAGCAAGGTGTGAGAACAGCCGCAGCGCTTCAATAAAGCGCCGCCCCGCCTCGCGACCCCCTTTGATGACGAAGCTGAACACCGCGCCGCAGCCGTTCGGCAGCAAGCGCCCCGCCAGCTCGTGATCGGGATGAGAGGGCAGTTCCGGATAGCCAACCGACTCCACCGCCGCATGCTGCGAGAGAAACGCCACGATCTTGCGCGTATTGTCGACGTGGCGCTGCATACGCAGCGGCAACGTCTCGATACCTTGCAAGATCTGAAACGCCGTCATCGGCGCCATGCATGCGCCGAAATCGCGCAGCCCCTCGCGGCGCGCGCGAAACAAGAACCCCAGTGGCGTGGATTCTTCCGCGAAGTCCATGCCGTGAAAGCCTTCATACGGCTCGGTTAGGGTCGGAAATTTGCCCGCGGCCTCCCAATCGAACACGCCGCCGTCCACCAGCACGCCGCCGATCACCACGCCGTGGCCGCTCAAGAACTTGGTCGCCGAATGAAACACCAGATCGGCGCCGAGATCCACGGCCTTCATGAGATACGGCGTGGTGAAGGTCGCATCCACCAAAAGCGGAATCTTGGCGGCGTGCGCCACCTCGGCCACGCGCGGCACGTCGAGTACGTCCAAACCCGGATTGCCCAAAGTTTCCCCAAACACCAATCGCGTGTTGGGCCGAATCGCCGCGGTAAACGCGTCGACTTCGCGCGCCGGCACGAAGGTCGTCTCCACGCCGAAACGGCGCAAGGTGTAATGCAGTAAGTTGTGCGAGCCGCCGTACAGCGAACCAGAGGCGACGATATGCGAACCCGCGCCGAGCAAGGTCACCACTGCCAAATGCAGCGCCGCCTGCCCGCTCGCCGTGGCGATGGCGCCCACCCCACCCTCGAGCGCCGCGACGCGCTCCTCGAGCACCGCGACGGTAGGGTTGGAAATGCGCGAGTACACATGCCCGCCCCGCTCCATGTTGAACAACGAAGCGGCGTGATCGGTGTCCTTGAAGACGTACGATGTGGTCTGATAGATCGGCACCGCCCGCGCGCCGAACTGCGGGTCGGGCCGCTGGCCTGCGTGCAGCGCGAGCGTATCGAAGTCGAGATATTTGGGGCCGGCCACGGCGGGACTGCACCGACAAGCTGAAAGGATGCTGGCGACTATACACGAATCGTCACGAGGACGACCAGATCGTCCCGGCATCACCTGCCGATCCCAATGAGCTAGTGCGACGCCGCTTAGGTCGCCGCCTCCGCAGTCCTATCTAGCGTGCACCGCCTTCCTCCCGCAACAATCGTTCCACCTCGGGGTCGTGTTCCATATCACCCAAATCGGCCGCGTCGACCCAGCGGTAGTTGTCCGTCGACCACTGCGCGGGGCTCGGCCAGCTAACCGGCGCGTGCCCGTGCAGTTCGACAAGCCGCATGGAAAAGCTGCCCTTCGGGCCGGTCCGCCGCATCAGCGCGGGAAGCCCCTCCGGCGCGAGCCACCATATCTCCACTTCTTCGCCGTCGCTTTGTCCCCGCAACACCTGCGCCTGTCTATCCAGAACCGATTGCGTTCCGTCGGGCTCGAGCGCACGAAGCGCAGCTGGCGCGACGATTGCGCCGAGCGCTTCCCAATCGGGCTTGACGCCTCGCGCAGCAAGCTCGGCATGGGTGTATTCGAGCACGAAACGATGCGCACGAAATACGCGCTTGAGCGAGATCGCTCCGTTGCCCGCCCGCTGCCAGACTTCGGCACGATCCGCGCTCGCGGTCTCGACGCGACCAGGCCCTCGCATGTAGTACCAGGCGCTGGGCTCCGTTTCGGCCCCACCGGCGACGGTGTGCGTCAACTCGTAGCGCGCCGCAATGGTATCCGCGGCGAGCGCACCACAGCAGAGCAACGCGCCATGCAGCGCCGTCGCCAGTAAGAAGGAAATTCTACGCACCGGGCCCTCCGCGCCTAGAAACGGAATGCTTCACGCATCACGTGATAGATCCAATGCTGCTCCATCACCCCGCGCACGAAGTGCGCGCGCGGGCCGCTCGCATACACCGCGACTTCTTCGCCGGCGTGGGTCTCAGCGCCGAGCGGCACGGAAGCTTCCGGCATAAAGCTCGGCGCGCCCGTGTCGACGTTGGTTAGATCAGGCCGTAACGCGCCGTTGGTGTAGGAAACGGGATTGTGCGGAAACACTTTGATCCCCGCCGGCTGCGCATTGGAGGCGCCGGTGTAGCCCGGCCCGTTGGCGTAGCCGAGCGTAGTGTAAGGTAGCCCGAGCAGGTCTTTCGACAGCGCCACGGGGTCGCCATCTTTGTTCGGAACCTCAGCGACTTTGCCGAGGATCGGGTTGCCGCGATGCGGATAGCCGGCGATAGTGAACACGTGGCTATGGTCGGCGGTCACGATGATCAGCGTTTCGTAAAGATTGGTCATTTCGTACGCCTTCCTGACCGCCTTGGCGAATTCGATCGTATCGGTAAGCGCACGGTACGGATTTCCGGCATGGTGAGCATGGTCGATGCGCCCCGACTCGACGTGCAGGTAGAAGCCGCGACGGTTCTTGGACAGCATCGCGATCGCCTTTTCCGTCATTTCGGTGAGCGAAGGCTCGCCACCCGGATCGCTGGGGCGATCAGCCTCCCATTGCATGTGCGAGCGCTCGAACAGGCCGAGCAGATAGTCGGTCGCCGCCGGATTCGCCGCGCCGAATTGCGCCTTGTTCCAGACGTAGGCTGATCCCGCGCCGCGCGTGGCGACCCACTCGGCAGTGAGGTCGCGGCCGTCCTTGCGGCGGCCTTTCTGGCCGGGATACTCGGGATCGTCGATCGTCTCGCTGGTGAAGTAGGGCCGGCCTCCGCCGAGAGCTACTTTGAGGCTGCTTCTGACCGGCTCGGGCAACTCGATCAATTGCCGCGCGATGTCTTTCACACTGCAAGACCCGGCTGCAAGTCCCGAAGCGGTCTCGTGGCTGCGGATCTCGCGATCGCTCTCCCAATCCCGCACGGCGGTGTGCGAATAGTTCGCCGCCGGCGTGGCGTGGGTCAGGCGCGCGGTCGACACAACACCGGTGTCTTTGCCCGCCAATGCTGCCTGCTCGAGTATGGTCCTAAGCGACTTGGCGGCAATCACGTTGGCGTCGCATTCGAGGCGCCGAGTGGTATGGTCGACCGAAAGCATGCCCTCGCGCGCCTTGTAACCGGTCACCATTGCGGTCATCGTGGGCGCGGAATCGGGCGTCTGCTGATCCCAAGAGTAGGTTTTCGACAGCGCGACATACGGCAGTGTCTCGAAGAAGAGCTGGTTCTCTTCGCCGGGCTGGCCGCGCAGTTGGCCCTCGAGGATGCGTGCCGCCGTCACCGTCGACACTCCCATGCCGTCGCCGACGAAAAGGATGACGTTTTTTGCCCGCCGATTGATACGGTGGAGCTCTCGGTTTGACTGAATGAATTGCTGACCACTTTGAAACCAATCCTGCACCGACTCGGGGCCTTGCACTGCAGCTTGTTGAGCATGACCGATCGACGCCAGGGCGCATGCCCCGGCGGCACTCGCCACCGCGGTCAAAAGAAATCGCATCGAAGTCTCCT
>CAZILI010000413.1:0-3849 GCA_964539965.1 uncultured Burkholderiales bacterium
GCCATCGTGGTGGTGGAGAACGTCGAGCGCAACATCGAGGCAGGATTGTCGCCACGCGACGCGACCTATCAGGCGATGAAAGAGGTGAGCGGACCCATCATCGCGATCTCGCTGGTGCTGTGCGCGGTGTTCGTCCCGATCGCCTTCATCAGCGGCTTGACCGGCCAGTTCTATCGCCAGTTCGCGCTCACCATCGCGATTTCCACCGTGATCTCGGCGTTCAATTCGCTCACCTTAAGCCCGGCGCTGTGCGCCATCCTGCTGCAGCCGCACGGCGCCAAGAAGGATTGGTTCGCGCGCCTGCTCGACTTGCTGCTCGGCTGGATCTTCCGCCCCTTCAACCGCTTCTTTCAACGTTCCTCGCAAGCCTATTCGGGCGCGGTGGGCCGCGTGCTGACGGTGAAGAGCGTCGCCATGTTGATCTATTTGCTACTGATCGCCGCGACGGCGTATCTATTCAAGCAAGTGCCGACCGGTTACGTGCCGGATCAAGACAAGAATTATCTGATCGGCATCGCGCAGCTGCCGGACGCCGCCTCGCTCGACCGCACCGAATCGGTGATCCGCCGCATGTCGGATATCGCCTCCCAACACCCCGGTGTGTACGCTTCGGTCGCGTTCCCGGGCTTGTCGGTGGCGGGTTTCTCCAACGCGCCCAACTCGGGGATCGTGTTCACCACGTTGAAAAATTTTGACGAACGCAAGGGCAAAGGCATGACCGGTGTGGAGATCGCCGGTGCGCTCAACATGCAATTGGGCGGCATTCAGGAGGGCTTCGTGTTCGTGCTGCAGCCACCGCCGATTCTGGGCCTCGGACAAGCGGGCGGCTTCAAGATGATGATCGAAGACCGCGCCGATCTGGGATTCGAGGAGCTGTATCGAGCGACCCAAGAGCTGCTCAACAAGGCGCGCATGTCGGGCGTGATCAATCCGTATCAGACCTTTTCCAATTTTCAGATCAACGTACCGCAGCTGACGGCGGACGTCGATCGTGTGAAGGCGAAACAGCTCGGCGTGTCGGTGTCGGACGTGTTCGACACCATGCAGATCTACTTGGGCTCGCTGTACGTGAACGACTTCAACCGCTTCGGGCGCACCTATCAGGTGATCGCGCAGGCCGACGCGCCGTACCGCTCGCACGCCGAAGACATCATGCAGCTGAAAACTCGCAACGCCGCCGGCGAAATGGTTCCGCTCGGCTCGGTGCTGCGCATCGAGCAAGGCTATGGCCCCGACCGCGCCATGCGCTACAACGCCTACCCTGCCGCGGACGTGAACGGCGCGCCGCTGCCGGGCTTCAGCTCCGGCCAGGCACAGGCGGTGATGGAGAAGCTCGCGCGCGAGACCCTGCCGGCGGGCCTCACCTTCGAATGGACCGACCTCACGTATCAGCAAATCCTAGCGGGCAACACCGCGCTGCTAGTGTTCCCGCTATGCGTGCTGCTCGCGTTTCTCGTCCTCGCGGCGCTATACGAGAGTTGGACCTTGCCGCTCGCGGTGGTGCTGATCGTGCCGATGGGCTTGTTGTCGGCGATCGGTGGCGTATGGATCTTCGGCCGCTTCGGCATGGGCGGCGACAACAACATCTTCACTCAGATCGGGCTCATCGTGCTGGTCGGCTTGGCGTGCAAGAACGCGATTCTAATCGTGGAGTTCGCGCGCGAGTTGGAGTTCCAGGGCAAGACCATCGTGCAGGCGGCGATCACCGCGGCACGACTGCGGCTTAGACCGATCCTGATGACCTCATTCGCTTTCATCATGGGGGTGGTGCCGCTGGTGCTGTCGACCGGCGCCGGCTCGGAGATGCGCCGAGCCATGGGCATGGCGGTGTTTTCCGGCATGCTCGGAGTGACCTTCTTCGGGCTATTCCTGACGCCGGTGTTCTACGTGCTGTTGCGCTCGATGGCGCGCAAGCGACCGCTGCATCACGCCTCCGCCTCGACGCTGGGCAACGCCCCGGGCGGTGCGGTAACCCACGCCGGGCCCGCGGCGCCGCGTACCGGTCCGGACGAGTAGCATACTAGTATCGGTACTAGCCTGAAGCCCGCATCCAGATGCGGGTTTTGGCTATATACCCCTATCAGCTAGCAGCAGCGTCCGGGCTCGCGTCGCGCGGCACGATCATGGCGCGCGCGCGGTCGGGCGTCACGTTGAGGAGCGCTGCCACGGCGCGGTAGTCGTCTGGCAGCGCGGGATCGTCCCAGCCGTTGGCGCAATGTCGCGCCACGTTTACGGCGCACACGACGTTGCGCACCTGCGGATGCTCGGCGTGCTTGTCGTCCATCATGCGCACCAGCAACTCCGGTAGATGCCAGGCCCGCATGAGCGCCTGCTCGAGATCGTTCAACTCGATACCCAGCACTTGGCGCTGCGCGGCCGCGCTGCGCATGGTCGGGTTACGCTTCTGCAGCGCCTCGATCTCCAGCGCCAGGTTCGGCGCAAAGCACCATAGCAGCATCTCCGCCAAGTCGTGCAACAGTGCGGCGATGACAATCACCCCGAAGTCCAAGTCTTTGCGATGCACGGCCCAGTCCTGCGCATAGTGGGCGGCGCGGTAGGCGCGCGTGAGCACGCGCATCAAGCCGAGATGGGCCGCGTGGTGGGCCTGCAATTGGTCTTCCACCACCGGCATGTCGGCGAAGTTCGCGAAGAAAGGCGGCACGCCCATCATGACCACCGTCGCCTCGATGGTCTCGATGTCGGTCAACTGGCGCCGGCTCTTGTGCTTGGCCATATGGGCGAGCACGCGCAAGGTCATGAGCGGATCGCGCAGGACCAACTCGGCCACTTGCTTGGCGTTGAGTGTGTCGATCTGCGGCGCCATGTCCGACAGCGCGCGCACCGTGCGGCGCAGCACCGGAATGTCCGCCTGAACGAAATACTCCGTCCAGGCCTGCAGATGAGGAAGGCGTGCGTTTAGCATCGAATTGCCTATTCGGCCCTACGCACGAAGATATCGGCCGCCGGCGGCCAAAGCTTGAGGCGGCCGGCTACTCCACCGTGACCGATTTGGCCAGATTGCGCGGCTTGTCGACGTCGGTACCGCGCGCGCAGGCGGTGTGATAGGCCAGCAGCTGCAAGGGCACGACGTGCAGAATCGGCGATAACGCGCCATAGTGCTCGGGCATGCGGATCACGTGCACGCCCTCGGCGTGACTGATCTTAGTGTCGCCATCGGCGAAGACATAGAGTTGGCCACCGCGCGCGCGCACCTCTTGCATGTTGGACTTGAGCTTCTCCAGCAGGCGGTCGTTCGGCGCGATGGTGATGACCGGCATTTGCTCGGTCACCAGCGCGAGCGGCCCGTGCTTCAATTCGCCGGCCGGATAGGCTTCGGCGTGGATGTAGGAGATCTCCTTCAACTTGAGCGCGCCCTCGAGCGCGATCGGGTAGTGGCTGCCGCGGCCCAAGAACAATGCGTTCTCTTTGCGCGCGAACGTCTCGGCCCACGCCATGATCTGCGGCTCGAGCGCCAACACGCTGGTGAGCGCGGCGGGCAGGTGCCGCAGGTCTTTCAGATGCTCCGCCTCTTGCGCCGCGTCGAGCCGGCCGCGCAGCTTGGCGATACACAGGGTGAGTAAGAACAGCGCGGTCAATTGGGTAGTGAACGCCTTGGTGGAGGCGACGCCGATCTCCACCCCGGCGCGCGTCAAGTACTTAAGCTTGGTAAGCCGCACCATCGCGCTGGTGGCGACGTTGCATACCGCCAGGGTTTCGTTCATGCCGAGCCCCTGCGCGTGTTTGAGCGCCGCCAGCGTATCGGCCGTCTCACCGGATTGCGAAATCACCACCACCAGGGTGTTGGGATTGGCCACACTCTCGCGGTAGCGGTACTCGCTTGCGATCTCG
>CAZILI010000414.1:0-3823 GCA_964539965.1 uncultured Burkholderiales bacterium
CTGCGGGCTGATGGGATCGAGCGCTTCGGTGCCGGCCGGCAAGCCCAGCGCCGCGATGTCGAGCAAGAGCTTGCGCGCGATCTGCAAGCCCTCTTCGATTTCGAACGAGTCGTCCATGTGCGGATCGTTGATCAAGCCTTTCCAGCCCACCGTCGTGCGCGGTTTTTCGAAGTACACGCGCATCACCACGTACAGGGTGTCTGCAATCTCGTCGGCCAAAGGCTTCAAGCGACGCGCGTAGTCGAGCGCAGCCTGCGGGTCGTGGATCGAGCACGGCCCGACCACCACGATGAGCCGAGGATCCTTGCGCTCTAAGACGCGCTCGATGCTGCGCCGCGCCTCGAATACCACCCGCTCGGCCTGCTCACTCAAGGGATAGCGCTGCTTGATCGCGGCGGGGGTGAGCAGCACGCTCTGCGATTCGACGTTGATGTTGTAAAGTCGGTTTTCCATGCTCGGCGGTCGAAAATCGAAAAACCGCATTGTATTGCGCCGCGACATCCCTCGCGCAGGCGGGTCGCCCAGGCTCGGTGTGCTAATATCGGCCCGGTCAGTGGCCTTACAGACAAAAGAAACGTTCTTCCGGTGCGCGTTGGCCTGTTCGTCACCTGCCTTGTCGATCTCGTTCGTCCCCGAATCGGATTCGCTACGATAAAACTGCTCGAAGCGGCGGGCTGCGAAGTCGTCGTGCCGGCGAGCCAAACCTGTTGCGGGCAGCCGGGCTACAACTCGGGTGATCGCGAATCGGGGCGCGCACTGGCGCTGAAGTTTCTGCGCGAGTTCGAAGGCTGCGACTATGTGGTGGCGCCGAGCGGTTCGTGCGCCGGCATGATACGAGCTCACTATCCCGACGTCTTCAAGCACGAGGCGGCGCAACTCACCCGCTTGACCCGCCTGACCGAACGCACCTACGAACTGACCGACTTTCTGGTGAACGTCGTCAAGCTGGAAAGCCTGCCGGACAGCTACCGCGGCGCGATCACTTATCACGATTCCTGCTCGGGCTTGCGCGAATTGGGAGTCAAGCGGCAGCCGCGCGCGCTGCTCGCCAAGCTGCCGCGCGTGGAGCTGCGCGAAATGACCGACGCCGAGGTGTGTTGCGGCTTCGGCGGCACTTTTTCGGTCAAGCTCGGCGATATCTCCACACGCATGGCAGACAACAAGTGCAAGAACATTCAAGCTACCGGCGCGGGGGCGATCGTCGGCGGCGATCTGGGTTGCCTGCTGAATATCGAGGGGCGCTTGCGCCGCATCGGCGACGACAAGACGCGCGTGCTGCACGTCGCCGAAGTGCTTGCCGGCATGGCCGAGGACTTCAAGTGAGCGGCCGACAGTCTTGTTTGTTCAGTCTTCGCTTATCGATCGCGGCGCCCTGTCCTCGATTGTCCGTGTCCTGACATGCAGATCGCCTCGATGCACTTCAAGCGCAAGTCCTCCATGCAGTTGGAGGATGCGCACTTTCAGCAAAACATGCGCAAGTACGGCCGCAATTTCGCCGACAAGCGCGCGCAGGCGGTCGCGCAGGTCGCCAATTTCGAGGACATCCGCAGCGCCGGGGCGGCGATTCGCGATCGCGCGCTGGCCAACCTCGATGCGTACTTGATGCAGTTCGAGCGGGCCGCCAACGCACAGGGCGCGACGGTGCACTGGGCCGAGAGCAAAGAAGACGTGAACCGTATCGTGCTCGAAATCGCGCGCCGGCACGGGGTACAGAAGGTCGTCAAGTCGAAGTCGATGGTGAGCGAGGAATCGGGGCTCAACCATGCGCTCGCGGCCGAAGGCATACAAGCGCTGGAGACTGATCTCGGCGAGTATATTCAGCAGCTCGCCAAGGAGCCGCCCTCGCACCTGATCGCGCCGGCCATCCACAAGAGCAAGGAGGACGTCGCCAAGCTGTTCGAGGCGCATCATCACACGGCGTACAAGACCGACATCCCGAAGCTCACGCGCGAAGCGCGCGAGACGTTGCGGCCTCACTTTTTGAGCGCCGACATGGGGATCTCGGGCGGCAATTTCCTGATCGCCGAGTCGGGATCGGTCGTCATCGTGACCAATGAGGGCAACGGCCGCATGGTGACGACCTTGCCGCGCGTACACGTCGCCATCACCGGCATCGAGAAGATTCTGCCGACCTTGGAAGACCTGTCGGTCATCATGCGCCTGTTGGCGCGCTCGGCGACCGGGCAAGTCATCTCCAACTACATCACGGTGGCGACCGGCGCCAAGCGTGCCGGCGATCACGACGGGCCGGAGCACATGCATGTGATTCTGGTCGACTCGGGGCGCACCGGCGTGCTCGCCTCGGCGCTGCGGCCGGCGTTGCGCTGCATACGCTGCGGCGCTTGCATGAACCATTGCCCGGTGTATCAGAACATCGGCGGGCATTCATACGGTTGGGTCTATCCCGGGCCGATCGGCTCGGTGTTGACCCCATCCTATATCGGCCTCGATCAGGCGCTCGATCTGCCGCAAGCCGCCACCTTGTGCAATGCCTGCGGAGTCGTCTGTCCGGTCAAGATCCCGCTGCCCGAGCTGATGCGCGTGCTACGCGAGCAACAAATCGAACGCAAGCTGCGGCCCTGGGGTGAGCGCGTGTCCATCGCCGTGTGGCGCTATCTCGCTACGCATCCGGGTTGGTACGCGCTGGCCACCAAGCTCGCCGCGCGCATCGGCCGCCGCCTGGGCGGCCGCGGCGGCGTGATTCACAATCTGCCGCGCCTGGATGGCTGGACCAAGGGGCGCGACATGCCCGCGCCGGCCGGCCGGACCTTTCGGGAACTCTATGCCGAACAGCACAAAGCGTAACGCCGTCGTGGCGATGCTGTTGACGGCGGCGGGCGCGCATGCCGAGGCGCTCGATCCGCGTGCGCTGGTGGGGCTGAAGTACCCGCCGTTGCCCGATAGCGTAGTCAAGCTGGAGAGCTTTCTCACCCAGCAAGCCGACGATTACACGGTTGCCGTCATCCGCGTAGGCGAGGAAAGCGCGCTGTGGCTTGCGCACTCCAACGGCGAGGGCGAGGCGCGTGAATACGACGTACGCGCGGTGCAACCGCTGCCCCTATTGGACAGCGGTCAAGCCATCGTGACGATCGATTGCGAGCTGGCGGGCAATGCCGATCCGGACATCGTGGCGATCGGCTCCTGGGACGGCGCAGGCAAATTCACCGCCATCACCCACGCCTGGCGCCCCGACCTTAGGCAGGAGTCGTTCGAGACGCTCCCAATCGAGCAAGTGAGCTGCGGCGCGGGCGGCAGAAGAGAACCCGGCGGGCAAGACAGTCCCGTCATTCAAGACAGCCAAGACAAGCAAGACAGCGAGGAGACGAGGTAAGCCATGCGCAACATCAGCCAACGCACCCAATCGCTCGGCACCGAGAACGCTTTTGTCGTGCTCGGAGAAGTGAGCGCGCTACAACGCCAAGGCAAGGACATCATTTCGTTTTGCATCGGCCAGCCGGATTTCGCGACCCCGGCGAATATTCAAGACGCGGCGATCGCGGCCGTGCGCGGCGGCAAGCACGGCTACACGCCCTCGGCCGGCATCGTCGAACTGCGCGAAGCGGCGGCGCGCTACATGGGCAAGATGCGCGGGCTAGACATCTCGCCCGACGACGTCGTGATCGGCGCCGGCGCCAAGCCGTTTATCGCCTACTCGATTCTGTGCTGCACTGACTACGGCGCCGGCGACGAAGTGATCTATCCCAACCCGGGGTTCCCGATCTACGAATCGCAGATCCGCGTGCACGGCGCGGTGCCGGTACCGGTCTTCCTGCGCGAGAAGCGCAACTTCGCCTTTGATCCGAACGAGCTTGCCGACAAGATC
>CAZILI010000415.1:0-3820 GCA_964539965.1 uncultured Burkholderiales bacterium
CGCTGCCCTCCAGCACGTAGCGCACGCCGAGCTTGCGCCCGACTGCCGGAACATCGACCGCCTGCCCCTTGTACTGCGCGGTGGTGTTGCGCGCCAACACATTGAGATCGCGAAACCGTGCCAACTCCGTGATGACGTCTTCGGTCAAGCCGTCGCTGAAGTACTCTTCTTTTTGATCCCCGCTTAGGTTGGCGAACGGCAGCACGGCAACCCCCGGACCGCTCGGCATGGCGAGCACAAGGTCACCGCTCGCGGGCGCAATCGCCTGCGGCGCGCGTATGCGCCACAGCGTGACGCCGGCCGCGAGAATCACCATGGCAACAATAGCGGCAACGATCCCGCGCTTACGATCGGCCTTGCGCGCGCTCGGCGCGGCACCCGCCGCCTGTCCGTCCCAGCTCACGCGATACGCGCGCACCGGCTTGTTGATGTTCTTAACCGATTGCTCGCCCAGAGAATCGTAGCGCAGCGCGAGCTTGCCGCCGATGGCGTCGTACACCGCGCCCGAAACGCAAATGCCGCCCGGCTCGGCGAGCGCTTCCAAGCGCGCGGCCACGTTGACGCCCTCGCCATAGATGTCGCCGCGGTCGACGATCACGTCGCCGAGATTCACGCCGATGCGAAACTGCACGCGCTGCGCTTGCGGCACCGATGAGTTACGCGCCTGAAAGTCGCGCTGCACGGCGACTGCGCAGTTGAGCGCATCGGCGACGGTGGAAAAGTCGGCGAGCACGGCATCGCCGGCATAGTGCTTGACCGTGCCACGATGGGCTCCGATGGCAGCGGCGAATGCGTCGAGATAGGCGCTTAGCGTGCGATGCGTGCCCTCCTCGTCTTGGCCGGTGAGCCGGCTGTAGCCGGCCACGTCGGCGTACAGGATGGCGGCGAGTTTATGCTGTAACGGTGCCTGATCCCTTGCGTTCGGGTCTTGCAACCACTTCTCCTCTCACCCTGTGCGACGCGGGTGGATGCGAGTATAGGGTGAATCCGTAGGCCGAATACACGCGGAGCGCCGTCCAAGCACACGTACCGGCAATGGCAGTCCAGGTCAGTCGCACTGCACCGCGCGAGCTGTCCGGCTAGCGCTCCACGCGCACGCCCGTCTCGCGCATGAGCTTGCTCCAGCGCACGCGCTCGGCTTCTATGAAAACGGCGAACTCTTCTGGCGTGCTCGCACGCGGCTCGCTGCCGCCGCTACGTGTCCACTCGATGTACTCTTGCGAGCGCAGGATCTTGGTCAACTCATCGTTCAACCGCCGTACCCGCGCGAGCGGTGTGCGCCCCGGCGCCCAGATACCGCCCCACGCGTAAATGGTCAACTCCGGCAGGCCGAGTTCGGCGGCGGTCGGCACGTCGGGCAGATTGGCGAGCCGTTTGTTGCCGGTCTGCATAAGCGCCAGAAGCTTGCCGCTTCTTACGAACTCGGCGCAGGTCACCGCAAAAGTGAAATTCATCGATACGTGGCCCGCCAGCGCGTCGGTGAGCGCGGGCGCGTCGCCCTTGTACGGCACGTGGAGAATGTCCAAGCCGGCAGCGTGCTTGAACGCTTCGCCGGCGATATGCGCACTGGTGCCGTTGCCGGAAGAGCCGTAGTTCAGCTGACCCGGCTTTGCCTTCGCAAGCGCGATCAGCGCTTTGACCGAGCTTACTCCCAAGGAAGGTGGAACGACGAGCACCATCGGCGCCATGGCGTAGGGCGTGACGGGGGCGAAGTCTTTTGCGGGGTCGTACGGCAGCTGCGCTAGCAGAATAGGCGTAGTAATAAACGTGGTTTGCCCACCGGTCATCAAGATCGTGTGGCCGTCGGCTACGGCCTTCGCTACCGCGTCCGCGCCGATCACGGTGTCGGGGCCCGGCCGGTTATCGACGATCACGGGCTTGCCGAGGTTCTTGGCCAGGCGCTCTGCAATCCAACGCGCACGCACGTCCACCACGCCGCCGGCGGTGTAGGGCACGACGATGCGCATGGCCTTGCTCGGGAAATCGTCCGTGCCCGCACCGCGCGCGAAGACGCTCGCGAGCACGGCAAACAGCAGGATCAATCGGCGGGCCGGCATGGCGGCTTTGGATTTTCCCGATGCCACCCAGTCCTACGGCGCGATCACCAATGTCTCACAGACCTTCGACGATGATCTGCCTGCCGGTCGAGGCCTTGTGGCGCAGCGCCTTGGCGGGCGCGTACTCGGGCGAGTCGTACCACTTCTTGGCTTGCTCGGCGCTGGAAAACTCAACCACCACCACGCGCTTGGGGTTCCAATTTCCCTCGACCGGGTGCACCTTGCCGCCGCGCACCAGGAACTTGCCGCCGTATTTCTCCAAGGTGGGCGGGACCAGCTTGCGGTAGTCCTCGTAGATTGCGGGATCGGTGATTTCGATTTCTGCGATCACGTATGCGGGCATGGGCAACCTCCAGGTGGGTGGCCCGCTAGTGTAACCTCGAAAATCGAGACAGGGGAGCGGCGCGGCGGACGGGTTTGGGCCCCGAGCGCGCCGGGCTTACATCTCGAGGTGCTCGACCAGTTGTTTGCTGGTGTGGCGCAGCCGCCGGCTCAAGGTGCTGCCGAGCTGGCGCAGGATCTTGACCGCCACGGCAGGGTGGGCGCGGGTCAACTCGTGAAAGCGCTCGCGCGTGAGCGCGACGAACACGGTGTCGAGGTTGGCAATGCAGCTCGCCGAGCGCGGGCCGCCGTCGAGCATTGCCATCTCGCCCAGTGTCTTGCCGCGATCGGCGAGCCCCAAGGTCCGCTCGCTGCCTTGATCGCTTTTCTTGGTGATGCGCACCGCGCCCTCCACCACGATCAGCAAGTGATTGGTCGGCTCGCCCTCGCGGAACACCACGGTGCCCTGCTTGACGGTGTAGATCTGCATAAAGTATTGAAGCGCGCGCAATTCGTCGCCGTCCAGATCTTGCAGCAACGGCAAGCTCTTGAGGACCTGATGGATGTCTTTCGGGACGAGACTTAACTCGCCGAGATCACGGCTTTGCGAGAAGGCGTGCAATGCAAGTACAGCGGCCATAGTCAGGCTCTCGGCAGTCGGCGGGAAATCCGCACAAAGCCCTGAGCATAGCGGCCGCTAAGCCTGGCCATCGCCGGAATAAGGCCACGAATACGCGCCTGCTCGACGTCGGCAAGGGTGCTCTAGGATACCCTTACGGGTAAGTATCCTAACGCGTACGGTGGAAGCGAGCCATAGGCCTATACTGCTGCCAGTATGCTACAGCCGCTCGCCCACCCAGGCGCTCACGCCGGCGAGAGCTTGCGGCAGCTTGGCGGCATCGGTGCCCCCCGCCTGCGCCATGTCGGCGCGCCCGCCGGCCTTGCCGCCCACCTGTTGCGCCACGAGGTTGACGAGTTCTCCCGCCTTGAGCTTCGCCGTCTGGTCGGCCGTGACCCCGGCAACCAGCGACACCTTGCCGTCGGCGACCGCCGCCAGCACGATGGCGGCAGACTTGAACTTGTCTTTCAGTTGATCGAGTGTCTCGCGCAGGATCTTGGCGTCGGCGTTCTCCAAAGTAGTCGCCAGGACCTTCACACCCTTCACGTCCTGCGCCTGCGCGGTCAAGTCACCGCCCTGCGCCGAGGCGAGCTTGGACTTAAGGCGCGCCAGCTCCTTTTCCAGCAGCTTCACGTTGTCTTGCAACTGGACTAGCTTGGCATTCACTTCCTGCGGTTGTGCTTTCAGCAGCAGTGCGATCTCGTGCAGCTGGGCGTGTTCGTCTTGCGCGGCGGCGAGCGCGGCCTCCGCCGTGACCGCCTCGATGCGACGCACGCCCGCCGCGATGCCCGTCTCCGCCACCACGCGAAAGAAACCGATGTCG
>CAZILI010000416.1:0-3816 GCA_964539965.1 uncultured Burkholderiales bacterium
CGAAGGCGGGTGGGTTGTATGGGGATCTCCAAGGTTCCGTTCGGGTAGGCCTCTTTCAGATCAACAAGGGCCTGCGCTTGGCACGCCGGCTGCTGCTCGAATTGAACGAGATGGGGATGCCGGCGGCGACCGAATACCTCGACATGATTTCGCCGCAGTACGTCGCCGATTTGATCGCCTGGGGCGCGATCGGCGCGCGCACCACCGAAAGCCAAGTGCATCGCGAGCTGGCCTCCGGGCTGTCTTGCCCGGTCGGCTTCAAGAACGGCACCGACGGCAATCTCAAGATCGCGGTGGACGCGATACGCGCGGCGCGGGTGCCGCACCATTTCCTGTCGGTTACCAAGGGCGGGCACTCGGCCATCGTGCACACCACGGGCAACGAGGACTGTCACGTAATCCTGCGCGGCGGCAAGCAGCCGAACTACGACGCCGCCAGCATAGAGGCGGCTTGCAACGAACTGGGCAAGGCGGGGCTGGAAGCGCGCGTCATGATTGACTTCAGCCACGCCAACAGCCAAAAGGACTACCGCAAGCAACTCGAGGTCGGCGCCGCGGTGGCCGAACAGGTCGGCAACGGCGACACGCGCATCTTCGGCGCCATGATCGAAAGTCATCTGCAGGCGGGGCGGCAGGACTTGGTGCAGGGCAAACAACTCACCTACGGCCAAAGCATCACCGACGCCTGTATCGGCTGGGAAGACACCGAGCGCTTGTTTCGGCTGTTGGCCGAGGGCGTGCGCAAGCGGCGTTTGGTGGCCGAGAAAGAGCAGTAGGGCCGGTGCGCGCCGCGCCGCTCCTGCTGGCGCTGCTGTGCTTACTCGCGATCGCCCGCACGCCCACCGAAGCGGCCGAGCCGGCGGCCCGCATCGTATCGCTGGCGCCGCATCTCACCGAGCTTGCGTTCGCCGCCGGCGCGGGCGACAAGCTGGTCGGCGTCAGCGCCTACAGCGACTATCCCGAAGCGGCGACGGGCATCGCGCAGATCGGTGATGCCGGCAACATCGATCTCGAGCGCGTACTGGCGCTGCGGCCGCATCTGGTGCTCGCCTGGCGCTCCGGCAACAGCCCGTTTGCTTTGCAAACGTTGCGCGAGTTGGGCATCGAAGTCTACACGAGCGAGCCGCGACGCTTGAGCGACATCGCCCTCCTGCTGCGAGAGATCGGACGCCGCGCCGGCACCTTCGCTGCGGCGGAGGCGGTCGCGCGCGACTTCGAGACACAGCTCGCGCGCTTGCAGCCGGCCGCCGGTTCAGCGGTACCGGCCTTCATCGAGGTCTGGGGAGACCCGCTCGTCACCGTAAACGGCGCGCACATGATGAGCGACGTGCTGGCGCGCTGCGGCGGCGCGAACGTGTTTGCCGATCAGGCTTGGCTGACGCCGAACGTCGCGCTGGAGAGCTTGCTCGCCGTTGACCCGGCGCTGATCGTCGGCGGTGGCGTTTTGCGGGAGAGTGAATTCCTCGCGAAATGGCGAGCCCACCGCGGCTTGCGCGCGGTCTCGACTTCGCAACTGTGCTTCGTTCATCCCGATATTTTCCAGCGCTCGACGCCGCGCATACTCAAGGGCGCGCAGCGCGTGTGCGCCTGCGTGCGAGAAGCGGCGCGCTTCGGGCGCTGAGGCGAAAGTCTCGACTAGCGCGGGTCGTCGGCGGGATTCACGTAGCGGATGCCGCTCGCCGGGCCGAATCCCATTTCTTGAATCACGGCCTCTTCGTCGCCGGTGGCCGCGTAGTGCGCGGTGTTGGCGGGCGTGATGTAGAAGCTGCCGGGGGGAAAAGCCTTCAGCTTGGCTTCATCGAACGCGCTACCGATCGCCGAGTAGTAAGTCCCTTTGAGCACCGTCACCGAGCGCTCGTCGGGATGCACGTGCGGCGGCAGCTTGTACTTGGGTGGAATCTTGGCGCGAAAGATAAACGGGCCGGGCTGATTCGGTGCGCCGTAGATCATCATCATCTGCATGGTCGGCGGCACGGAGGTATTGACCGACCACTTCTCCTGGCCCGGCTCGAGGGCGCCGCTCATGCCGCCCGTCTCTTGGGCAGCGGCCGGCAGCGCAAGCAAGAGCGGCAGCAGACGGCCGATGATGCGATTTCTCACGATGAGACCCCGATGCAGGGCAAGGCGACGCCCTAAGCGCCGCCTCTGGCCAAGCTTACTTGCCTTCCGCCATCTTTTTCACCGTCTCCAGGCCCGTCTTATACGCGCCGGTGATGAGGTCAACCATCGCTGCGTCGCTCTCTTTCGGGTCGACATTGTCTCGCGGATTCTTTCGCGTAAACGTGCCGATCCAGGACACCGTGGTTCCGCCGGCGCCGTTGCCGTGCAAGGCCATGCTCGACTGATAGTGGTCGAGCGGCAGCGGCGAATCGACGATGACGTAGGTGTAGGCCATGCGCGCGTCCTCGTAAGCGACCAGCTCTTCGAGGATCTTCGGGCCGTCTTTGATGGTCAGCTCGCGAACCGCGCCGCGCTTGCCGTTCTGGCCCTTGACCAGCGGCGTGCCCGAGAACGCGGGGTGCCAATTGATCAAGCCGTCGAAGTCTTTGACGATTTTCCATACCGCATCGGGCTTGGCGCTGATCTCGATCATCGCGCCGACCACTTGCAACGGCCGGTCGTCCGCCGAGGCGGCGAACGGCAAAGCGAGCGCGAGCCCTATAAGGGCGAACAGAATCTTTCTCATGCATCCTCCTCTTTAGGTTGATTTCTTGACGACGGCGTTTGCGGCGCTTGGCGCCCGCGCAGCAGCGGCCGTGCCGGCATCACCGGTTGTGTTTCCCGGACGACCTGCGCAATATAACAAATCTTTTCCTCGCGCGAGCCGCAGCCGGCGCACGCGAGACCACGCGATAGGACAGATCATGAACAAGAACATCGTGGGCGCGCTGGCCGCGCTCGCCGTCGGCCTCGCAAGCCACATCGGCTTCGCGGGCGAGAAGGGCGATGCTCCGTTCGGCACCGCCAAATTCGCCCCTTATGCCGACATCGGCGAAGTAAAGCAGTTGAGGGCGGTATACGACTTCTATTTTCCCGATCCCAAGGGCATTGCGCTGGTGCTGTCCGCGATCAATTCGCTGATGGCCATGACCGCGGAGTACGGGCCCAACGAGATCGAGCCGCTGCGCATCGTGGTGGTGTCGCACGGGCCGGAGTTGGTCGCCTTTGCCAAACGCAACTACAGGAAGTACAAGGACATCGTCGACCGCGCGGCGAGCTTGGCCGCGCAGGGCGTCAGGTTCGAGATCTGCCGCGGCGCGGCGGCGGCCTTGAACCTCAGGCCGGAGGATTTCCATGGCTTCGCCACTGTGATCCCGTCCGGGCCTTATGCGCTCACCTATTGGCAAATGAAAGGCTACGCCCTGGTGCCGGGCGGTTTCACCTTGCCGCAGCGCTACCGAAACGCCTTCAACAAGGGCGACTATCCTCAGCGTGCGCCGGTCGACAAGTAGAGGAGCTTCTCTGACCGTCTGTGGCCGTGACGGCGGCCGCGTCGCTTGAATAGAGCCTGTCGCCCGCCCTTTTTTGCACTGCAACGTGGCCGCTTCGCTGTGTTACACTGCGCGACCTTTTCGATCCACGCATCCTCATGCCGCGCGCCATACGCAACATCGCCATCATTGCCCACGTTGACCACGGCAAGACCACCCTGGTCGACAAGCTCCTGACCCAGTCGGGGACCTTCGCCGCCCACCAGCAGGTCGCCGAGCGCGTGATGGACAGCAACGACCTCGAGCGCGAGCGCGGCATTACCATCTTGGCCAAGAAGTGCGCGGTCAACTCTCAAGGCACGCCTATCAACATCGTCGACACGCC
>CAZILI010000417.1:0-3815 GCA_964539965.1 uncultured Burkholderiales bacterium
GCCGTCCTCGGTGCGGTACTCGGCGGAGAGGAGCCGCCAGGCGCCGACGAACTTGTCTGCCTCCATCATTGCTCCAAGACCCCCGCAGGCGAACCAGCTTAGAAGCAGGAAACCATATTTGATAACACGATTGGGGGCTGTCATGGTAGGCCTTTCACTGGTGGGCGCCCGCGCCATTCTAGCGGGCTTGGCCGAAGTGCCGCCAGGGCTTCCGGCACCGCTTCTGTTCTTTCTACTTTGTCTATATTTAACAATTGATTAACTCAATCCTCGCGCGATCCGGGCGGAACCTTTTCCAGGCCTGGCACTCTAACTTCGCGAGTGCTAAAATTGCGCACTTGAGAAGGAGGATACCGGCATGACCAGTCTCAGTTTGCCCGTCCCGACGCTGACCGGCTTCAGCAGCCTGGAGAACTATATCCAGGCGGTGAACCGCTTCCCCATGCTAACGCAGGAGGAAGAAACGGACTACGGTCGACGGCTGAAGTACGACAACGACCTGGAGGCGGCGCGGCACTTAACCCTGTCGCACTTGCGCTTCGTCGTGTCGATCGCGCGCAACTACTTGGGGTACGGGTTAGCGCAGGCCGACTTGATCCAAGAGGGCAACATCGGCCTCATGAAAGCGGTCAAGCGCTTCGATCCCGACCGGGGCGTGCGCCTGGTGTCGTTCGCCGTCCACTGGATCAAGGCCGAGATCCACGAATATATCCTGCGCAACTGGCGACTGGTCAAGATCGCCACCACCAAGGCGCAGCGCAAGCTGTTCTTCAATCTGCGCAGCCTGAAGAAGAGCCTGGGCACTATGACCCAATCCGAGGTCCAGGCCATGGCGAAGGCGCTAGGCGTCAAGCCCGAAGAAGTGAGCGAGATGGAAACCCGGTTGTCCGGCCAGGACGTGCCGCTCGAGCCGACGCAAGATGACGGCGAGGAGAGCTATGGCCCGATCGCCTATCTCACCGACCCGGAAGACGAACCCTCTCGCATCCTGGAGCGCAGCCAAGCCGACCATCTCGATGCCGAAAGGCTCGGCGAGGCGCTCGATCAATTGGACGATCGCAGCCGCCGCATCATCGAGGCGCGCTGGTTGCGTGAAGACAAGGATCAAGCGACCTTGCACGACCTGGCCGAAGAGTTCAATGTCTCGGCCGAGCGCATTCGCCAGATCGAGCAGAAGGCGATGCACAAGATGCGCAATGCGCTGGCCGCGCCGGCATGATGATACCGGTCGGAGTAAGCCTCACTGAGCGTCCAAGAGACGAGGCCTAGAAGGCCTATACCCCCCGCCTCTGCAAGACAAGCAAGCCGGCCTCGCGCCGGCTTTTTTATTTCGCCGCAAGCCCTACCCCTTCTCGCGCGCGGGCGTCGGAAGTACCATGTTCTGCAACAGACGCTCGGCGCATGAGAACCGTCTTCTTACCCGGTATCGGTTTGTTCAGCCGCATGAGTTTGCGCGCAGGCTGCGCGCTCGTCATCGCGTTGGTCGTCACAACCGCGTTGGCGAGCACGGTCGAGGACCTGCTCCTTCGCCAGGGCCTGGTGTGGTTGGCCAGCTTGCTCGCCGTGTACTGCATCATCGCGCTGTACGAGTCGATCTTGGATGTGCGCCGTCGCGTGCGTGATGCGCTAGATCGCATCGGCAGCGGCGACTTTGCGAGCGCCTTGGATGGAAGCGCCGCCGACGAGACCGCGCTTTTGCCGCAGGTGAAGCAGATGAATCAGAATCTGCTCGCCATCGTGTCGCAGGTGCGCGCCAGCGCCGACAGCGTGCTCAGTGCGGCGAACGAGCTCGCGCGCGCACACGTCGATCTGTCCTCGCGGACCGAGCAACAGGCAGCGACCTTGGAGCAGGCCGCCGCCGGCATGAACGAACTCGCCGCCACAGTCCGCCAGAACGCCGAGCACTGTCAGAGTGCCAATGCGCGGGCAGGCGAAGCGAACCAAATCGCGCAACAGGGTGCCGGCAGCGTGGAGCGGCTCATCGGCACCATGAGCACGATAGGCCAAGGCTCGAGGCGCGTGGGCGAGATTACCGGTGTCATCGAAGGCATCGCGTTTCAAACCAATATCCTTGCCATCAACGCGGCGGTGGAGGCAGCACGGGCGGGCGATCACGGCCGCGGCTTCGCGGTGGTCGCGAGCGAAATCCGCAGCCTGGCGCAGCGCAGCGCGGCAGCCGCCAAGGAGATCAAAGCCTTGATCGGCGAAGCGCAGCGGAGCGTCGCAGAAGGCAACCAGCTCGCCGCCGAGGCCGAGCGCGACGTCGAGCGCGCGGTTGCAGACGTGCATGACGTCGCCGCCGTGCTACAGGCGATCGCCATGGCCTCAGCGCAGCAAAGCACCAGCGTCGAGCAAATGAAAGCGGCGGTGTTCCAAATGGATGACGCCACGCAGCAGAACGCGGCCATCGTCGAACAAGCCGCGGCCGCGGCGGCAGCGCTGGAAGGCGAGGCCCAACGGTTGAACGCCGTGCTCGCGCAATTCCATCTCGATCGGCGCGACGACCGGGAACAAGCCATCTCGCTAGTGAAGCGCGCCATCGCGAGCGTCAAACGGCATGGTCTAGAAAGGGCGTGCAAGACCCTGAGCGATGCCAACGGTCCTTTCCGTCGCGGCGAACTGTACGTTGCCGTGCTCGACTTCAAGGGCCATACGCACGCGCACGGCGGCAACGCCACCCTGATCGGCAAGAACCAGTTCGATTTCCAAGACGCCGACGGCAAGTACTTCGTGCGCGAGACGGTGCGCATGCTCCGCTCGCAGCCGAGCGGCTGGGTCGACTATCGCTGGATAAATCCCGCCAGCGGGCGGGTCGAGCCCAAGTCGGCTTATTGCGAGCGCATCAACGACACGGAGCTGTTCGTGACTTGCGGCATCTACGAGAGGGAGTCCAACGGACAGCGCGGCAGCGACCTGTCGCGCGGGGATACCGTATCGGCTCGTGCGGCACTGCCAAGCCAAGCTCGCCGGCTGCGGGCGTAGCTGCAAAAACCCATGTAGTGGAGGCTAGGACGAGCCGCCTTGCGCCAGCAAGGCCTTCACGTCTTGGGCGATCTTCTCGACCGGCAAGTTGCTGAACAGCAGGCGCAGCCTGCCATGGCGATCGAGCGCGAAGGTGCCGGCGAAATGATCCATGCTGTAGCTGTCGGGCGACTTGCCGGCCCGCTTTTCGTAGAACACATGAAAACTCTGCGCCGCGGCCTTGGTCGCGGCTTCGTCGCCGCGCAAGCCGAGAAAGCTCGGGTGAAAAGAGGGGACGTACTGCGCCAGGACCTCTTGCGTATCGCGCTGCGGGTCGACGGTCACGAACAGCACTTGCACTTGAGCGGCCGCCCAACAGTTTCATAAGCTGCGCCAGATCGCCGAGCGTGGTCGGGCACACGTCCGGGCAATGGGTAAAGCCGAAGAAAACGAGCACGACTTTGCCGGTGAAATCGGCCAAGGTGCGCGGTTTTCCGGTGTGGTCCACCAACGCGAGCGCCTTGCCGTAGTCCGCGCCCGTGATATCAGCGCCGAAGAAGGCGGGCGGGGACGCCCGCTGGCAAGCGCCCGCTAGCAGAACGAGCGCGACGGCGACGACAAGCCGGCTACACTCGCGCGTAGTGATCAATTAGCAGCGCCGCGAATAACGCGGAGAGATAGACGATCGAGTACGCGAACGCGCGCTTGGCAAGCGCGTCGCTGTATCGAACATAGAGCCGCGCGCCGTAGCAGAGGTAGATCGCATCGAGCGTGAGCGCGCTCGCCAGATAGATCCAACTCGACATGCCGGTGGCGAACGGCAACAACGACACGGCCGTCAGAATCACCGTGTA
>CAZILI010000418.1:0-3813 GCA_964539965.1 uncultured Burkholderiales bacterium
GCATCAAGTGGCTGGCCGGCATCTTCCGGCGCGGGCCGACCTTGTTCGCCTCGGGCAGCATCTCTTTCACGGCGGCGATCGCGTTGTCGATGGTCTTCTTGGTGCCGCCCTTGTCTTGGATGGTCATAGTAGCCAGCGCCGCGCCCTCTTTGAGCTTCTGCGAGAACGTGAGCGTGCTCATCTGATTCGCCTCACAGCCCAAGCCGATCATCACCACTCCAGCGAAGTTGGGGTGCTTGGCGTAGCCCGCGATGGTCCGGCGCAGCACATCGATACCCAAGCCGCTCGATCCCATGCCGCAGCCCGACGAGTGCGTGAGCGGCACGATGCCGTCGACGTTGGGGAATTGCGCCATGAAGTCGCCGCGCTTGAAGTAGTCCGCCACCGCGCGCGTCACGGTCGCCGAGCAATTGACCGTGCTGATGACACCCACGTAGTTGCGCGTGGCAACGCGGCCATCCTTGCGCACGATCGCATCGAAGGTCGCTTGCGGCGTGATGAAGTCGATCGGCTTCACATCGGCACCATACGCGTAGTCGCGCTCGAAGGCGTGCATACCCAGGTTGTGCGAATGCACGTGCTGCCCCGGATCGATGTCGGCGGTAGCGAAACCGATGATCTGGTTGTAGCGCCGCACCGGCGCGCCGTTGGCGATCGCGCGCACGGCTACCTTGTGCCCGGAGGGAATGCGGTCGACACAGCGCAGCGCGCTGCCGGGTATCTCCGCTCCGACCTCCAGCTCGCGCGTGGCGATCATCACGTCGTCATTGGGATTGAGCCGGATCGCGGCCGGGGACGTCTGCAACATAGGGGGCTCCTCGCTTAAACAGCTTGTCGTCTCGGCGCGAGATTATAGACGAATCGTTCGACCGCCCGCTTGAACCCCGCCGCAAGCGGCGGGGAATAACCAGCAAGTCACCCCTCGAGCCAAGCCACATGTCACCTCGGGCCGGTTGACCTCAATAACATCAAGGGAGAAATCACATGTCACCTCGTCTACTCAAGGCAAAGTTTTCGTTTGCAGTGATCGCGCTGCTCGCCGCGCAAGCCGCGTTCGGGCTTCCGGTCGGAGAAATGGCGGCGCGAGCGGGCGCCAAGCGCCTGGCCGCCGGGCTCGACGGCAATCACACCTGTTTCCTCGAGGCCACCGGCAGCGTGCGCTGCTGGGGCGACAACAGCAACGGACAAGTCGGCGACGGCAGCAGCGGCAACGCACGCACCTCGCCGACTTCGGTGAGCGGCATCGTCAATGCCGTCTCGGTCGCAGTGGGCCGCGATCACAGCTGCGCCCTGCTGGTCAACGGCACGGTCAAGTGCTGGGGATCGAACGCCCTTGGGCAATTGGGCACGGGCGCAGGCAGCGCCTCCTCGGCCGTACCCGTGTTGGTGAGCGGCTTGTCGAATGTCGTCTCTATCGCCGCCGGCTCCGCCCACACCTGCGCGCGCAAGTCCGACGGTACGGTTTCTTGCTGGGGCCAAAACAACTCGGGGCAGCTCGGCGACGGCACGCTTCAGCCCCGCTTCGCGCCGGTCGGCGCGCTCGGTCTCGCCAATGCGGTTACCGTGGCTGCCGGTGGCGGTCACACCTGCGCGGTGCGCGCCAACGGCTTGGTGCAGTGCTGGGGCGCGAACGATCAAGGCCAGCTCGGCTTGGGCGACTTTGCCGCGCGCAGTGTCCCGAGCGAAGTCACATCGGTCAGCAAGATCACCAGCATCGCGGCCGGCAACCAGCACACTTGCGCCCGGCGCGCCGACGGCGAGGTGCTTTGCTGGGGCAGCAACGACCGCGGCCAATTCGGCGACGGTTCGGCGGCGAACCGGTCTTTCTTCCCGGTCCAAGCGAACCTGGTTGACAGCACTATCAGCGAGCGGCAACACGCGGTGGAATTGGCAGCCGGCCACTCGCACACCTGCGCCGTCGTTGCCGCCAGCTTCCACCTGTCGGTCGCATGCTGGGGCAAGAACTCGGCGGGCCAACTCGGTCGCGGACAATCCAGCGCCTTCGAGACCGACCTGCGCGCGCTTGGCGATCGCACGCTTGCCATCGCAGCGGGATTGGCTCACACCTGCGAACTCGCCATGGACGGCTCGGTGAAGTGCTGGGGCGACAACAGCCGCAGACAGTTGGGCATAGGCAACACGGACGCAAACCTCGCGCGCGTGACCGTATCGGGCCTGGGCGCCACCTCAGCGGCAAAAATGATCGCAGCCGGCACCAATCACTCCTGCGCGTTGCGCGCCAACGGAAGAGCCCTCTGCTGGGGCCGCAACCTGGGCTATGCGCTCGGCGACGGGACCTCGACCAATCGGTCGACGCCGACCGATGTCATCTTGCCCGCTACCTTCCGATCGATCTCAGCCGGTGGGAACCAGACTTGCGGGATGGGGGAGTTGCTGCCGACCTGCTGGGGACAAAACACCAATGGGCAGTCTTTGCCTTTCGTCGAGGATGCCTTCGTCATCGCGCGCAGCGACAGGATGGCGAGCCAGGGCCTGGTCGATATCGAAATCGTCGCCGGCGGCAACCACGGCTGCGAGGCGGGCGTGACCGGAAGAGTCTATTGCCGAGGCAGCAACAACGCGGGACAGCTCGGAGATGCGGCCGCGCAAAGACTCAATTCGCTGGTTGCGGGGCTGAGCGAGGCCACTGCCGTCGCAGCGGGCAGCGCGCACTCGTGCGCCCTACAGGCGAACGGCGAAGTCTACTGCTGGGGATCGAATTCCAGCGGCCAATTGGGTGATGGCACCTTGACCTCACGCGCCGATCCGCGCCAAGTCTCGGCGCTGCCGGCGAGCGTGGTGGCGATCAGCGCCGGCGCCGAGCACACCTGCGCAGTGACCGCAGACGGCCGGGTATTTTGCTGGGGGCGCAACGATGCAGGCCAAGTCGACGGAACCACCGCTCAGCGCTTGACTGCGACGGTCGTGCCCGGACTCGCCGCCGGCGAAGCGGTAGGGGTCACGGCGGGTTTTGGGCATACCTGCGTGCTACGCGTTGCCGGCGGCGTCAAGTGCTGGGGAAGAAACGCGGACGGCGAGCTCGGTAACAATTCGACGGCAAATAGCGCAACACCGGTACTCGTCGTGCGCCCGACTCTGTTCGCCGGCACCACGCCGGTGCGTTTCGAAACCCTGAGCGATGTGGTCGGCGTTGTGGCAGGTCAAGTGCACAACTGTGCGCTGCGTACCAACGGCGGCGTTGTGTGCTGGGGTGACAACGACTTCGGTCAGATCGGCGACGGCAGTACGCTCGACCGGCGCTTCGCCACCACCATCAGCGGGACTTTCTAGAAGGCCGTAATCTCGATCGGGGTGTCTTGCGCACCCCGAATCGGGAACTTCAGAGATTACAGGAACAATAGAGAGAAAATCTTATTTGTTAGAAGAATACAGAGTTTATCTCTCGTTGTTTCTCGTTGGCTCTCGTTAAGCCTTGCCTCGTTGCTTTCTATGCTTGCGCCGCAAGATCAACACCAGGCCCGCGGCGAACAGGAGAAGCGCGCCCGAGGCGACGGCGAGCGGCGACTCGGCGTGGGAGATGGCGAGCGCGCCGCCCGCGCTGTAGAGATAAGGGGAAGTCTCGTACCAGAATGATTCCAACATGGGTTTTCCCTTCTTGTTCGAATCCAGTCATTCTAGGCGAACCGCGCGCGCCGGCCATCACGACGCTTTTCTACTATTAATTTTCAGCGCTCTACAATGATTTTGTATTGTAATTTCTCGGTTTCGCCGCTACGCCGTTCCTCCTATCGTGAGGCCGTCGATCCGCAAAGTCGGCTGGCCGACGCCGACCGGCACGCTCTGGCCGTCTTT
>CAZILI010000419.1:0-3802 GCA_964539965.1 uncultured Burkholderiales bacterium
CACGTTGCCCAGCTTTTCGTTTTCGATGGCGGCTAGCACGCTGGCCATTCCGTTGAGGAACGCCTCGCAGCCGATGAATCCGGCTCGAGAATTTTCTCCGGCGGCTTGCACAAGATGTTCGCCCGCGCCAAAGCCTATCTCCAGAACAAGAGAGTCGACCGGGCGGGGAAACAGTTTGTCGAACAAGTAGTCGTACGCGAGCGCTTTGAGCGAGGTGGGAAGGGCTCCGAAGGCGCGCAACGCCGCGTGGGTCCACCAGGGAAAGCAGAAGAGGCGTCGCTCTTGCGCGATCGCTTTCGCGATCTTCGCAACGGCCCGGTCCCTCGTCATGAGCCAGCGCGGGGGCACGCCATGCGCCGCGGTCATCTCGGTATCGACAAAACCGGGACACACCGTGGTCACTCGTATGCCGTGCGCACGCAGGTCCCAATACAAGCCCTCCATGAGATAGTTGGTGGCCACCTTGGTCGCTCCGTAGGTACTGAGCCGCGGCAAGACCTCAAGTGCCGCCAAGCTCGACACGGCCACGATGTGGCCGCGGCCGCGGGATATCATGCTGGCGACGGCGGGCGCCAAGGTATGCACCACTCCCATGAAATTGGTCCTGAAAAGCCGCTCGACGTGCTCGCCGTCTAGGTGCACGGTCAAACGCTGCTCGCCGATGCCGGCATTCGCGATCACCAGGTCGAGCGGGCCGAGTTCCCTCTCGACCGTAGCCATTGCGCGCCACATCTGCGTCTTGTCGGTGACATCCACTCGATAGGTCCGCAACTCACCCGGCTCGTTCGCGCCGATCCGCGCGAGTTCTGCGAGCCTCGCCGTGCGACGCGCGAACGCCGCCACCTTGTGTCCGGCCTTTAAGTAGTGCAGCACCAGTCCTTGGCCGATTCCCGAGGATGCACCGGTAACTAGTATGACCATGATTGACTCCCGATCACTGAATTGACGGACGGCTGCACTCGATCCAGCGCAGGATGCGCGATGCGACGAAACAGAGGAGGGAACAGCGCGATCAAGTAGACGAAAGTCATGTCACACGGATAGCGCGGACCGGCATGGTCTGACTCAAACTGCTGATAGGGTAGCTCCGGGTGAGCGTGGTGGTCGCCGTGGCGCAGGAGGTTCAACAAGGCCAGATTGGTCACGCACAACTCCTGCGACCACGAGTGCTGCGGTCCGACCGGCTCGAGGCGACCGCTGGCGTCGCAGCGACGCGTTACGCCGTAGTGCTGCACGTAGTTGGTCCATTCCAGCTTGAGGATCGCGATCAACGACTGAACGACGAAGAAAAGCCCACCACCCCAGCCCCATAGCGCGAGCGATAAGGCGAGCCAAGCAAGGCTCAGCGCATACCAAACGACGAGCTCGCTGCGCCACGGCGACGTACCCGTCTTCGCCAAGCGCGCGCGCTCGTGTCCCAGCCCCTCGCGGATATTGCCCGTGAGTGCCTGCCACCAGAATCCGTACAGACTCTGATTGCGACGGGCGGTGGAAAAATCGTCGCGCGTCGCGACAAAGCGATGATGCACGCGCAGATGAACGACCTTGAAGGTGCCGAAGCACACGCTGGAGAGCAGAATCCCCCCCAGCACGCGATCGAGTCGCCCTGGCCGATGGATCAGCTCATGCGCGAGATTGACCGCGAACAGCGCAGAAAAGAGACCGGCGGCTATGAGATAGGCGAGCGCGCCTAGGCCGGTCAAGTGTTCGGAGTTCCAGTAGTCGGCCGCGACGTAGAGCGCGGCGAACTGCAGCGGGACCGCCAAGCGCGGCAGCAAGAGATAGTACGCCGCCGGATACGGGCGGCGCGGCGATCCCTGGCGCTCTACCGCATGCCGCGCCAGCAGCGCATTCAGTGCGGGCACGAGTAGATACAACACCGCCAGCGGCAGGTAACCCCAAGCATTCGAGTGATCGGACCGCGACCCGAGCCACGCGCTCAGGGCGGGGACGGCGGGAATGGCGTAGGCGAGCAGGAATCCCGCCCTGCCGGATTTCAAGTGTCGCTCGGTAGAAGCATTCATGGTCCGCGCGGCTCAGTAGGTGAACTGGACGACCGAGGCGACCATCCCCGCGCTGGCCGGAACCAGCGCGACCGGATCGCCGCGACGCAGATCTCGCTCCTTCTCGGCGAGGCTGAGCGCGGTGGGAATGCTGGCAGAGACCAAGTTGCCGAAGCGAGGGAAGATCTGCAGATAGATCTTGTCCGTCGGCACACCGCAGCGGGCCAAGCCCTCCTGATACACGGTCTTGCCCGGCGCGTGTGGAAAGTACCAGGACTTACCGTCTAAGTCGTCGATCGACGATTTGATCAAGCTGCACAGCAGGCGCTCTCCCTCTTGCATCAGCTCCCTCCCGAAGGACACGAAGCGATTGACGCCGTTGAGACCCAAGCGGTCACTGTGCTCGACAAATTCCGAATAGCCGCTCAGCGGGATAGTGCACAAGTCGGCAAACTCGGGCCGCGAGTCGTAGTCGAAACGCCACTCGTCCTCACTGGGCACCAGTATGGTCGCCGTCGCCGCTTCGCCGATGGTGTACATGGGGAAGGTATGACCCAAAGACTTAAGGCCGCGTATTTTCCAAACGTCGTGAAACCCGAGGTGAAATTCGCCGTTGACGATCATGACCGACTTGAAGGTCTTGTTGCGCAGCATGAGATAGCCGATCTGCAGCGCGCGAATCCAACTCATGCAGGCGTCGGTGATGTCGAAGCAGTTCACCGTTCGCATGCCGCGTGCTTTGGCGTAGAAGTAAGCGTTGGCGGGCTCCAAAAAGCCCTTGCCCACTCCGCAATAGATGAGCAAATCGATGTCGGCGGGCGTCATGTTGGCGCGTTCGAGCGCGTCGTCCATGGCGTTCAAGATGAGATCGCACGCCCGCTCGCCTTTGTCGACCTCACGCAGCTGCCGCGTGCAGGCGCCGGTCTTGTCCAGCAGTTTCTCCACGATCTTCAAATAGGGGACTTTCTTCGCGGCCGGGACCTCGGGATTTTCTCGATCGATGAGCTCGATCAAATCGTCGTTGGTATAGCGCCGTGAGGGGACCTGATAGTTGATTGCCGCGATCTTCATGGTTTGAACTCCTTTGCTTGTCGTTTTGCGCAGCCGAGAGCCGCACGATCTCGCTAGTGCAAACCGCGTACCAGGTCGCTGGACAACGTAGAAAACCTTGCTACAAGAATGATTTACGGGAATCGGGAGGGGAAAATCCGGGCGACCGGGGGGTGCGACAAAGCGGGCCGGGACAAGGTGCCGGCCGATTACATTAGCCGTGCACGATCAACAAGTTAGGCGAGAACCCCCAGTCGCCGCGAGGGCCAGGGCTTGCGACAACACGCATAAGTCGCAACGGCTCGATTCGACTTTCGGTGCGCAGGGCGCACCCTACGGCTGAGCCATCCGTCGCGTCATCGCCTGGGATGCGTCCCACGCGCCAGCGAAATAACGCAGACTTTCGATGCGCAGAGCGCGCGCTCCGCCAGATGCCGCTTCATCCACCCCGCGCGTAGGGTGCGTCCTACGCACCAGCAAAATAACGCGGACTTTCGGTGCGCAGGGCGCACCCTACGGCTGAGCCATCCGTCGCGTCATCGCGTAGGGTGCGTCCCACGCACGAGCGAAATAACGCGGCGCTCCGCACCTCACCCTTGCACGGAGTAGCCACCATCGACGGGAACGGCGGTCCCTGTAACAAAGTCGGACGCGCGGCCGGCGAAGAAGACGGCGATACCGGCGTGGTCGGCGGGCGTTCCCCACCTTCCAGCGGGGGTGCGCGCCAGCACGCGCTCGTTGAGCCCTTG
>CAZILI010000420.1:0-3781 GCA_964539965.1 uncultured Burkholderiales bacterium
ACCCGCTCAAGCAGATGATCGCGCGCTTCCCCGCCCACTCGCTGCAATTCGAAGTGGGTATTCAGACTTTCAATGCCGACGTGCAAGCCCGCATCAGCCGCAAGCAAGACAACGACAAGGCAGAGCAAAACCTGCGCTGGCTGCGCAACCACACTGAGGCACACTTGCACGTCGATCTGATCTTCGGCCTGCCGGGGGAGGACTTAGCGAGCATGGCGGCGGGCTTCGATCGGTTGGTTGCGCTCGAGCCGCACGAGATCCAAGTGGGAATACTAAAGCGCCTGCGTGGCACGCCGATCGCGCGCCACAGCGAGGCATTTGGCATGCGCTACAGCCCGGATCCACCCTACAACGTCCTTTGCTCCGATGCAGTCGATTTTGCGACCATGCAACGCTTGAGTCGCTTCGCGCGCTATTGGGAGCTGGTAGGAAACTCAGGACGCTTTGCCCGGTCCTTGCGGCTGCTGCTCGACAACAGCCCGTTCGAGAGGTTTCTGCAATTCAGCGACGATCTGTACGCGCGCACGCACCAGACCCATCAAATCGCGCTCGACCGCCTGTTCGATCTGATGCATGCTGCGTTGACCCAACACTTCGAAGTTGATCGGCAACTCGCCGCCGAGGCGTTGGCGCGGGACTATGCCGAGAGCGGAGCCAAGGGCGCGCCCGCGTTCCTCCGCGCCATCGCGTAATCGCGTAGGGTGCGTCCCACGCACCATCCCACCGTTTCGGTGCGCAAGGCACACCCTACGGCGCGGCCATCCATCGCGTGATCGCGTAGGGTGCGTCCCACGCACCATTCCACCGTCATTCGGTGCGCAGGGCACACCCAATGGCACGGCCATCCATCGCGTGATCGCGTAGGGTGCGTCCCACGCACCGTTCGCGGCGCACCCTACGGCAAAAGCTCCAACAGCAACCGCACCACGTTGCCGCCCATGATTTTGGCCGTGTCGGCTTCACTGAATCCGTCGGCGAGCAGCGCGGCGGTGAGCTGCCCCAGTTGAGAGGCATCGATCGGCGTCACCACCGACCCATCGAAGTCGGAGCCGAGCGCCACATGATCGATGCCCATCACCCTGACCGTATGGCGTATGGCGCGCACGATCGCCGCAATGGTCTCGCCGCAGGTGGCAAACTGCCAAAAACCGATGCCGACCACCCCGCCGTTGCGCGCCACCGCGCGCAGCGCCTTATCGGAGAGATTACGATCGTTGTTGCAGGTGGCGCGTACGCCGGTATGCGACACGATCACCGGTCGCGTGGCGAGCGCGAGGACATCGTCGATCGTACGCTCCGAGGCATGCGCCAGATCCACGATCATCTTGCGCTGCTCCATCTCGCGCACCCAACGCTCGCCCAGCGGAGTCAAGCCAACGCGAGACACGCCGGTCGAGGAGCCGCCGATCGCGCTGTCGAAGAAATGGCTCGGTGCGATCATGCGATACCCCGCTTGGTACACCTTTTCGAGGTTGGCCAGATCACCTTCCAGCGCGTGCGCGCCCTCTATGCTCAGCCAACCGGCGGTCAGGCGCGGTTCGCGCGCGCGCCGCTCCAGATACTGTGCGAGCTCAGCCCGTGTGCGCACCAAGGTCAGGCGACCGCCGGAGCGGGCCGCCAAATCTTCGAGCTTGCGCGCCTGATAGAGAGCGCGCTCGAGCGGGCTCCTCCAGGTGCGCAACGGCCAGCGTTGCACCACCACAAGTTGCGCGATCGCGTCGGGGTACGGTCGATTGCCTTCTAGGCTGAATCTGCGCGGCGATTGCGTGACCGCCGAGAAGGTCTGCAGCGCGACGTTGCCTTCGAGCAAGCGAGGCAGATCGACGTGCCCCCACTCGCCTCTTTCGAGCAGGTCACGATCCCACAACAGACTATCGGCGTGCAGGTCTGCGACCAGTAGCTTGGCGTGCAGCGGGGCGAGCGCCGGATGCGCGCCGCCGCCGCGCACGAAGTTGCGCGATTTGCCGATACTGTTGGGAAGTACGAAAAACACTCCGACGATCGCGGCACCGAGCAACAGCGCGCCCAGCAGCCACAAGTATCGCTTACCTCGCGGGCCGAGCGCCAAGCGCTACTCCGAGGCCGTCGGTCGCCATCAAGCGCTTGGCGCGTAGCGCCCCGTCGGCGCTACCCTCGCCCACGCCGAGAAACCGCTCATCGGGCGCGTACAAGCACACGAGATCGCCGGCGACAGGCAGTTTTCCACGCACGTCGCGTCCGCACTGCAAATCGAGCGCCGCCTGCGTATCGAGATCGACACGCGGCAGGGCGGCCAATAACACCTGCGGCGCGAGCAAGAGGCGAGCGCGCTCGCTCGCGCTCATGTCCTGCAGCGCCTCTAGAGTGATCGCCTGCTCGACGGCAAAGCCCCCGCTGCGCGTGCGGCGCAGAGCGCTCAAGTATGCGCCGCAGCCGAGTGCGCGCCCGATGTCTTCGGCCAGACTGCGAATGTAGGTGCCCTTGCTGCACGCCACGTATACCTCGAGACTGTCTTGCTCGAAGGCGAGCAACTCTAGGCGATAGATCGACACCTCGCGCGCCTCGCGCGCCACTTCCAGACCGGCGCGCGCGTACTCGTACAGCGGCCGCCCGTCTCGCTTCAACGCCGAGTAAAGCGGCGGCGTCTGGCGGATGCGCCCGACGAAACGGCAGAGCACCTCGAGCACCCGCTCGCGCGAGACCGCGACCGGATAGACCGCGACCGCTTCGCCCTCGCTGTCGCCGGTGGTCGTCGTCACGCCCAAGCGCAGGCGTGCGCGATACTCCTTGGCGGCGTCCAACTGGAACGAGGAGAACTTGGTCGCCTCGCCCAGGCAGATGACCAACAGCCCGGTGGCGAGCGGGTCGAGCGTGCCGGCGTGCCCACCCTTGGCGCCGTCGTATAGCCGACGCGCGCGCTGCAGCGCTGCATTGGAGGAAATGCCGGTCGGCTTATCGAGCAGCAGTACGCCGCTTACGCCTGCCACGCCGGTTCGCATTTCTTGCCGCGCCGCTCGACGGATAGAGCCCCGTTCGACTCCACCCTACTCCTCTCCGCTCTGCTTGACGGCCTCGTCGATGAGGTGGCTCAGGCGAACGCCACGCTCCACCGATTCGTCGGCGAGAAAGCGCAGCTCCGGCACCGAGCGCATGTTGAGCCGATGGCTCAATAGAGCGCGCAAGAAGCCGGCCGCGTGTTGCAGGCCTTGTACGCATTGCGCCCGCTGCGCGGCCTCGCCCAGCGAGGTGACGAACACCTTGGCGTGAGATAGGTCGGGCGAGACGTCAACGTCGGTGATGGTCATCAAGCCTACGCGCGGATCCTTCACCTCGTTGCGAATGAGATCCGCCAGTTCGCGCTGGATCTGATCGGCGATGCGCCGCGAGCGTGGATAGGATTTCATGGTGTGAACCGGGCGGGGCGCGCCCAGGCTTGGCGCACCCCTCCCGCCCTTGTCGCTTGCTCTACAAGGTTCTCGCGATCTCTACGACCTCGAATACTTCAAGCTGGTCACCCACCTTGATATCGTCGAAGTTCTTCAGCGACAAGCCGCATTCGAAGCCCGCTTTGACCTCGCGCACGTCGTCCTTGAATCGCTTCAGGGAATCGAGCTCGCCGGTAAACACGACGACGTTGTCGCGCAGCAGCCGCACGCGCGAGCCGCGCCGCACCGTGCCTTCGAGCACGTAGCAGCCCGCCACCGCGCCGACTTTTGAAATCTTGAACACCTGGCGTATCTCGACCAAGCCGAGCACGTTTTCCTTCTGCTCGGGCGCGAGCATGCCGGAGAGCGCGGCTTTT
>CAZILI010000421.1:0-3770 GCA_964539965.1 uncultured Burkholderiales bacterium
AGGATCACTGCGGTATCTTCAATCGCAAAGCGTTGCATCAGCGTCTCCTTCGAGAGTCGTGGGGTCTAGGATTTCAGGCAGCGCACAGATTCGGTACCGCCACGCGCGCGAACAGATGCGGCGCTGCGACGGCGCTCGATGGATAGGCCTCCAACGCGCTGGCAAACTCCGGGTGCGTGAACGCGTTGCGGAAAAACGCTACCGACTCCCACACCGCGTAGTTTAGGAACGTGTAACTGCCGCCGATGCCGCGGTGCAGTTGGGTCGAGATGTAACCGGCCTGGCGCTTCATCCAGTTGGCATCGTGGGTCCAAGCAGCCAAAAGCGCATCGATATCCCGCTCCGCGACGGTGAACAGGTTGATCAGAATCACCGGCGCCTGTGTGGCCGAGAGTTGCTGCTGGATCGGGACCGCGGGGTCCATCGGGCGGAGTTGAAGCATGGGGATCTCCTCATGAGGTTTTGTTGGGTGATCGAGCAATCCGCGGCGCCTCGGCGCACGATGGCGAACAGGCAAGCGCGTCGTCAATCAGTTCGCATGCGGCGCTGCCACGTGCAGGACCATCTTTCCGCGCGAGCGGCTGGCTTCACCGAGGCGGTGCGCTTTCGCCGCGTCGGCCAAGGCGAATTCCTGGCCGACAAAGGCGTGCAACTTCCCGGCATCGACCTGGCGCGCTAGCTCTGAGAGCACCGCGCCGCGCGGGGGCGTGAAGACGAATGCGCTACGCACACCCGCGGCCGCGGCGCGCTCGGGCGCGGGCGGCATCGCGGTCGCGACCAGCAGGCCACCTGGCCGCAACGTGGCCCATGACGCTTCTTGCGTCGCGCCCCCGATGGTGTCGAGTACAACATCGACATCCTTGACGAGTGTTTCGAAGCGCTGCGCGCGGTAGTCAATGACCTGCGCTGCGCCGAGGTTTGCCACCAGTTCGATCGCCGTGCCGCTGGCTGTGGCGATCACCTCGGCGCCTGCTGCACGCGCAAGCTGGGTGGCGATCGTGCCCAGCGCACCGGCCGCGCCGTGGATCAGCACCCGCATGCCAGCACGCACCTTCGCCGTCTCGACCAACGCGGTCCACGCTGCTTGGGCTGGTGTGGGCATTGCAGCCGCCGCGGCGAAGGACATCGTGCGTGGCTTGAGCGCCACCTGCCCTGCATCGACCGCGACGTATTCGGCATAGGTGCCGCCGCGCGCGAACTCAGCGTAGAAGAACACCTCGTCGCCGGGTTTGAACTCCGTGACCGCGCCGCCGACGGCAGCCACCGTGCCGGCGGCGTCCCAGCCTAGGGTGAAAGGAAACGCGCGCGGCAAGCCCTTGGCCATGGCACCCGAGCGGATCTTCCAGTCGATCGGGTTGACACCGGCGGCGACGACACGCACCAAGATGTCGCCCGCGCCGCACTCGGGCACCGCGATTTCTTCGAGTTGCAACACATCGGCGCCGCCGTAGGCGTGGATTCGGATAGCTTTCATGTTGAAGCTCTCATGGATGGGCAGCAAAGCATGCACTTGTTCACGAGCGCAGAGAAGGGCTAAAAATGGAAATGATTCTTCCATTTGTGCAATAAACTACTGGCATGAGCCCGCTCAATGCCTTGCAAGATATCGCCCTCTTCGTCGAGGTGGCACGCACGCGCAGCTTCAGTCACGCGGCCCGCAACCTCGAGCTCTCCTCCGCCACCTTGTCGCGGCGCATTGCCGCGCTGGAGCAGCGTGTCGGCGCGCGCTTGTTCAACCGCACGACGCGGCGGGTTGAGCTGACCAATGTCGGTGAGCGCTACTTCGAGCGCTTCGAGCATCTGGCTGACGAAGCTAGGCGCGCACAAGAAGCGTTTCACAACGAGGCGCGCCGCCCGATAGGGCACTTGCGCGTGTCGATGCCAGTGGACTTGGGCGTCTATCGCATCGCGCCGATGTTGCCGGCATTTGTGCGGCTCTACCCGGGCATCAGTTTCGAGATCGATCTGTCACCGCAGCACCGCGACCTGCTGGACGAGCACGTCGACGTGGCGATCCGCCTTGGAACGGTCAAAGCGCCGCAACTGGTGAGTCGACGCATCGGTTGGCTCGAGCAGGGTCTGTTTGCCTCGCCCGGCTACTTGGAGCGCCGCGGACGCCCTTCGCAACCCACCGATCTGGTCGAGCACGATTGCATCTTTGTCGGCGGTGGCAAGTCGCAATCGAGCTGGCGTTTGGTGAGCGAGGCGGGCGCCGCCGTAACGGTCAACGTGCGCGGACGCTTTTCGGTCAACAACCACAGCCTCATGCGCGCGTTGGCCGAGCGCGACCTGGGCATCGCCGCGCTCGACCCGGCATTGTCACGCGAGGCAATCGTCGCCGGACGCCTGGTGCCAGTGCTACCCGACTGGTCGGTGCCCAAGCTCGCCGTCAACGCGGTGATGACATCGCGGCTGCAGGCTGCCGGGGTGCGAATGTTCGTGCAGTTCCTCGCCGATCGATTCGCGTTGATCTAACGGCGAGGATTCGCAGTTCGATCTCCGCGCACTCCGGGAGGCTCGGCTCTGAGCCGAACGTGTCGTTGAGATAGCTGGGCAAAGCAGGAGTCACCGAGCTTGCCGACGTGGGTGACAGTACTCCCTCGATAGGCTGCCGTTAGATTCCGAATCGACCGATGCGGGCTGCGGGTCGGCCCCACGAAGTCCCTCATGCCACCCGGCGCGGCGAGAACTGTTCATTCATGGTTTGGCGCCCTGCATGCGGTCTGCCGCGAAAGCGGCCGCAGACTTCACGCAATCCGAGTGTTGATATCGAAAGCCGCCGCTGACGGGACCTCGGGCAACCACAGAGCCGCCATACGGCGCTACGTTGCCACTGCCCGAGTGGGCGGCCCACAATGGGATCCCATTCACACGCGAAGGAGACCGAACGTGGAACCCAATGTTGAAAGTCATCCACAGGCGACCACGGCGAAACGCGCTTCTTGGAACAAAGAAAGCTCGTCGGGCAGAAAGCACCGCCGAAGCTAGAGGAGCTCTACGCGATTCGCATTCGCCTGCAACTCGAAGGGCGTGGACGCGAACTGGCGCTATTCAACCTTGCCATCGATGGCAGGCTACGTGGCTGCGATCTCGTGAAGCTCCGCGTGCGCGACGCGATGGAGGGCAGCCGAGTGATGTCGCGTGCAATCGTCATGCAATTGAAAACGCAGTGCTGCGTGCAGTGCGAACTGACTAACGAGGAATTGCAACACTTGCGGAAAAGTGCGAACAGTACAAACCGTTACCCGAGGGCGACAGCTTTCATCGACCGCGCGGTAACCGGCTCTTTATTGATCAATAAAATGTCGTCGCTGGACGATGTAGAGACGTGCTCGACGGTTCAACCTTTCACTTCTTTTCACATTCCCGTTCTCGGATCACGCCACACGTCGATACATGCTCTGCTGCTGAACCTCATAGTCCGGTGGAAGGTAGAATTCCGAGCGCTCGGCTTCCCGAGCTTGTTCCCGGCTCAACGCCGTGTGACTCGCTGCAACGCGCTCCATCGCTTGATCCGCGGGAGCGACTGGCGCTGCGTTCGCGACACCCGATACGGCGATTGCAATCATAGTCGCCGCAGCCGCAACAGCGATTAGTGCCTTGTTCATCGATGGCCTCCTGATCGTTTATGGGGACGCGGGCGTGAGGCGTCCTCACACCCGCTCTAGACGCGACGCCGTGATCAATTCGGCAGAATCACACTCGAAATGCCGTCGATCACGCCGTTGTCCGCTAGCAAGTTCGGCGTCACGATCTCCGCCCCTTCGACT
>CAZILI010000422.1:0-3758 GCA_964539965.1 uncultured Burkholderiales bacterium
CGCTTCGTGAACGGCAAGCCGATACAAAATCGCTGGCGCGGCATGAAAGACGTACCGGCCAAGACGGCCGAATCCGACGCGCTGTCGAAAGATTTGGCCAAGCGCGGCTTCAAGTTCGTCGGTTCGACGATTTGCTACGCCTTCATGCAGGCGGTGGGCATGGTGAACGATCACACTGTGGATTGTTTTCGCCACACCCAGTTGCGATCGTAGGTTTTCGGTGCGCAGGGCGCACCCTACGTGGGGTCGATCCGAAGCATTGCCGTAGGGTGCGTCCTACGCACCGTTGCTGCGTCCCAAGCAGCGAAATCTTCAACTAAATATTCCGTGCAAAAACCAATCCTCGCTGCCGCGCTCGCGATAAATCCAAAACGTCTGGCCTTGCCGGTTCGAGGCGACGAAATAATCGCGTGCGATGTCGCCCTCGTCCCACCAGCCGCTTTCGATGCGCTCGGGGCCGGCGCGTAGAGTCAATGGGCCGCGCGGCTGCAACTCGCCGTGCAGCGCATCGATCTTGCGCGCTTCGCGCAGCAGCCAAAGCGGGCGGCTCGGCGCGGCTTGTGCGTCGGGCGCGGCCGCCGTATCGGGTTCGCGATATAGCCATGCCGACTCGGGACGATGATCGGCGTACTCGCTCAAGCCTTGCACCGCGTCCTCGCCTAAGCGCGCACGCAGCCGCTCGATCAAATGCCGCGCCGCGATTCGGTCTTGCTCGGCCCCCGGCAGCCAAGAGAGATTCTGCGCGGCAAGCTCGCGGATGTCGTGAGCAAACAGCATGAGCGCGCGGACCGGCTGCGGTAAAGCGTGTCGCGCAAGCCGCTCGCGCAGCAGAATCTGAAGATGCTTGGCCTCGCGGCTCGCTGAGGCAAGCCCGATCGGAATGTGCGTCGCCGGGTGATGGGCATGCTGCAGCAAAAAATCGAAGCGCGTTACCCCGGCGCCACGCGCGCGCAGATAGCCCGACATTTCGTTGAGCAGTCGATTGGCGGCGAACAAGAGCGGCTCGATCTGTTCGATCTCGCTCGCCATTTCCAATTTCGACTCGAAACGATCGGGCGCAATGAAGCGTTCTCGCGCGTCGGGCAGGCGGCCGAAAGCGCGATCGAGTGCATTCAGTAAATCGACTCCGAAGCGGCGCGCCAAGCCGTCGCGCGGCAAGCGCATACATTCTCCCAAGGTTCGAACACCGAGCGAGTCGAGAGGCGCGAGCGCATCGGGTGCTTCGTGTAAAACCGCGATGGGCAGTTTGGCAAGCTGCGCCGCCAGCTGTTCGCGGTCGGCGATGCGCGCCGCGATGCCGGCGCGGGCAAAGCAGCAAGCGGCCAGCGCGGTGGGCGCGCAAGCGATGCCGGCGCGATAGCCGACGTCGCCCAATGCTTGCTCGACGCGCACGATCAGCCGATCGAGATCGCCGAACAGCTTGATCGAACCTTCGACTTCGAGCAGCACATCGCACGGCGCCGCCAAGCTTACCCAGGAAGTGAACTGCCCGGCCCAAGCGGCTAGGCCGGCGAGCGCGTCGGCTTCGGCCTTTTCGTCACGAACATAAAGCTTAAGATTCGGCGCCAGCGCTTGCGCGGCCGGAACGCTCATGCCGGGCCCGATACCGGCTTTGCGCGCGCGCGCATTGCAACAGAAAACCAACGGCCGATTCTGCCGACCTGCGCAGACGACGGTCAGCTCCGGCGAGGACGAGCCGCGCGTAAATACTTCCAGCGCGAGGTGGGGAAAGTGAAGGCAGAGCCAAAGCATAAACCGTGTATCCGGATCCGGCGGGCGCCTTTTGTTCCCTTGTGCCGCGGTCGATCATGTCTTCAATCGCACCAGCCCGGCAACGGCGCTGCCGCGCCGCTTGAGCACGCGCAAGGCCAAGCCGTCTTCAGCCGCTTGCAACAAAAGGCGCAGCGGCGCGGGCGAGGGCTGCGCGGCGCAGCGCGCGGCGCGATAGAGCAAGGTGCAAGCTTTGCCGGCCTCGGCGGCAAGCTGCAAGCGGCGCAGCGCGCGGTCGTCCGCGGTATCGGGCCACGCCAGCAGCGCGCTGCAGGCCCCGGAGCGCAAGCACTGCTCGGCCGCCCAGAGCGCGTCGGTGGCGCTGCGCGCCTGCACCACGATGAGCTTGGATAGCTCGACGCCGCGCGCACTGAGCGCCGGCGCATACGGCACGTGCGGCGGGGCGATAAGGGTGATAAGGCGCTCCCCTCGGCTCAAGCGCCGCAAGGCCGGCAGAGCCAAGCTCAGTTCGCCGAGGCCTTCACGCTCGATGAGGATTTCGCTGATCGCATCGATCGGCCAGCCCCCGCCCGGCAGCAAGGCATCCAGCTCGGCGAAGCCGGTCGGCACACCGGGCGAGACGGCGGACGACAGCGTGTCGCCGCGCCACACGTCGCGCCACGATCCAAGTGAAAGCTCTTTTGCGGCAATACTTTGCGACATGAGTGAAGCCGATGACAGCGATGCGGCGGAAGGATGGAAGGGTACTGTATATAAAAACAGTTATCAACTTTATGCGAGCCGGGCCGCGGGCGAAAGTTCTTTAGCCGGCTGCCAGCCTGGGTACAATGAATTCGAGACGGCGCGAAGCAGGGCGGACGGCGATTTTTCAACGCGCGCCGACAACGGAGGAGCGAAATCCATGCAACGCATGACGGGCGGCCAAGCGGTCGCGGCGGCACTCAAGAGAGAAGGCATCGATCACATTTTCGGCATCGTGGGCACGCACAACTGTCCGCTGTTCGACGGTGTCGTGGGCGACCCGGCTTTCAAGGTCGTGACCGTGCGCCACGAGCAGGGCGCATCGCTCATGGCCGCGGGCTACGCGCGCGCCTCGGGCAAGATCGCCGCCTGCTTCGTGGTGCCCGGGCCGGGGCTGACCAATGCGCTTACCGGCATGGGCATGGCCTATAGCGAGTCGGCGCCCATGCTGGTATTCGGCGGGCAGAATGCGACCAGTCAGTTGGAGCGCGAGGGCGGCTACTTTCACGAGTTGGCCGACTCGCTGAACGTCGCCGGCGCGGTGTGCAGCTACACCACGCGCGTGTCCTCGCCCGCCGACGTGCCGCGCGCGGTGCGCGAGGCGCTGCGCGCCATTCGTTGCGGGCGTCCACGTCCGGCTTACATCGAAGTGCCGTTCGAAGTGCAAGGCGGCGAGGCGGAGGTGGCGACCCTGCCGCCGGAGCACTATGCGCGACCCGGCGGCGACGCGGCGAGCATCGCGCGCGCCGCTGCGGCGCTCACCGGCGCCGCCCGTCCGTTCATCTACGCCGGCGGTGGAGTCGAGAGCGCGCAGGCGAGCGAGCAGTTGGCGAGCGTGGCCGAGCGGCTCGGCGCGCCGGTCGTCACCAGCGTGTTCGGTCGCGGCGCGATCTCCGATCGGCATCCGCTCGCGCTCGGTGACGGTTGGGGCCGGCTCAATCTGTACGAGCAGTTATTATCCGAGGCCGATCTCGCTCTGGTGGTGGGTTCGCGCATCGACGTGGTGTCCGACGTCAACATGGGCGCGCGCTTTCCGCAGCGCATGATACAGATCGATATCGATCCGCAGATGGTCGGACAGCGCCGCGCGGTGGAAGTGGGTATCGTCGGCGATGCGCGCGCGGTCTTGGAGGCGCTGGCGGCGCGTCTGCCGGCCGCGCCGGCGCGGCCGTGCGGGTTCGACGTGCAGGCTTTTCGCCGCAAAAAGCGCGTGCAGCTCGCCCAACGCACCGGACCGGGGTTGCCGCTGGTGGAGGATTTTCGCGCCAATATGCCCGACAAGACGA
>CAZILI010000423.1:0-3739 GCA_964539965.1 uncultured Burkholderiales bacterium
CGAAGAACTTCAGCGCGTTGAAGCCCGGCGTGCAGAACACGGCGCTGCCGGCGGCGAGCGGCGCGAGCAATCCCGCGATCAGGCCGTGGATATGAAACAGCGGCATGATCTGCAGCCCTCGGTCGTCGCGCGTGAAACCAAGCGTGTCGCGCACGTTGCAAGCCGAAGCGCACACGTTGCGCTGGGCAAGCGGCACGATCTTGGGCCGCGAGGTCGTGCCCGAGGTGTGTAAGATGAGCGCGATGTCGTCTCGCTCGGCAGGGCCCGCGAGGCGTGCAGCGTCGGCCGAGGAGGCGGCGCTCAAATCGAACGTGCCCGCTCCAGCGTCGGGCCGCGCGGCCAGCTCTATGACTTGGACGCCGAGCTTGACCGCCATCGCGCGGGCCGGCGAATCGCTTCCCGCAGCGAGTATCAGCGCCTTGGCGCGCAAGTCCGACAGATAGAACTCGAATTCGTCGGCGCGATAGGCGGGGTTGAGCGGCGCGGCGGTGGCGCAAGCAGCGACCGCAATGAAGGCGGTGGCCATCTCCGGGCCGTTCGGCAATACCAGGGCCACGCGATCGTTGCGCCCCACGCCGAGGCGGTTGAGTGTTTGCCGCGCCTCGGCGACCAAGGCGCGCAAGTCGGCGTACGACAAGTCGTTGCGGCCTGCTGCGGCGATCGCAGTATCCTTTGCGTCACCGCGCGACAGCAGTTCGTTCAGGGTAAAGGCGTCGTGCATGGTCGGATCGTCATTTCTTGTTGATGCGTAGGTAGCCGCCTTGATCGTGCAAGGTGTTGGCGAGCAAGCTCGCACAAGCATACACGGCCTCGATCGACGGCACCGCCGTTTCGGTCAGCTTGCCGAGCTCGATTACCGCGCCCATGAGCGCGTCCAGTTCGAGCGCGCGGCCGGCCTCCACGTCTTGCAGCATCGAGGTTTTGTGTTTACCGACCGCTTCCGCGCCGGCGATGCGCTTTTCCAGCGAAACCTTGAACTGGATGCCCAGCTTGTGCGCAATCGCCTGCGCTTCGCTCATCATCGCGGCGGCCAGCGCGCGCGTCGGCGGGAACTGGCAGATGTCTACCAAGGTGGCGTGCGTCAACGCGCTAATCGGGTTAAAACTTAAGTTTCCCCACAGCTTGAGCCAGATCTCGGAGCGAATGTCGCCCAGCACCGGCGACTTGAAGCCGGCCTTGCGGAACAATTCGGCGATCGCCTTGACGCGAGGCGTGTCGGCGCCATCCAGTTCACCGAGCGGAAAGCGCGTGCCCTCGATGTGGCGTATGACGCCGGGCGCGATCAGTTCGCACGCCGGATACACCACACAGCCCACGACTCGGGCAACGTCGATGTAAGAGGCGATGACTCCGCCCGGGTCGACGCTCTCCAGCCCGCGATTGGCGAACGGCCCGCTGTGCTTGTGGAAATACCACCAGGGGATGCCGTTTTGGGTGGTGACGATGACCGTATCGGGCCCCAATAGAGTGTGCACGTCGGGGGCGACGGCCGCAACCTGGTGCGCCTTCATCCCGAGGAGGACTACGTCTTGTGCGCCCAGATCTGCCATGCGGTCGCTGGCGGGTAGCTCGAGCGCGTCCTGAGCACCGTCCTCTTCGATGAGACGAAGACCGCTTTTTCTGACCGCTTCAAGGTTGGCCCCGCGCAACACCAGCGACACTTGCGCTCCGGCGCGCGCGAGCTTGATCCCCATGTAACCGCCGATGGCGCCTGCGCCGACGACGCACAACCGCATGGACCGATACTCCCTCGCAAAATGCTCGCGAGATGATAGCAGAGTGACGCGACTTGCCGATCGCGATGCCGCGCTTCAGCCGTGCACGTCGAACGGAGCGTTTCGCCCCAACACCTGCTAGTATCGGGCCGAATCAAGTCTTTCGAGGAGAGCGCTCATGTCGCACTATGCCCATACTTCGCTACGGCAGTTTGTCGCCTCGGTGCTGAGCCGGGCAGGGTCCTCGGCCGAAGAAGCGAAAGGTGTGGCCGATCATTTGGTCGACGCCAATCTCGCGGGTCACGACTCGCACGGCGTCATCCGGCTAAAGAAGTACATCGACTGGGCGGCGAATGACATGGTGCGTTTCAATCGGCATGCCAAAGTCGTGCAGAGCGCCGGACCGATCATGATCATCGACTGCGAGTTCGGCTTCGGTCAAGTCGTCGGGAAGGAAGCCATCGCCTTGGGCATAGACAAGGCGGCGCGCGAGGGGGTGGCGATACTTGGGATTCGCAACGCCGCCCATCTCGGGCGTATCGGGGCCTACGCCGAGCAGGCGGTGGCGGCCGGACTGGTGTCGATACACTTCGTCAACACCTCGGGCTTCGGCATACTGGTCGCGCCGCACGGTGGCAGCGATCGGCGCTTGTCGGCGAATCCCATCGCGGCCGGTGTCCCCATCGCGGGTGGCGATCCCATGATCCTCGACATGTCGACCTGCTTGATCGCCGAAGGCAAGATTCTGGTCGCGCGCAACAAAGGCGTGAAGTTGGCCGAAGGTATGATCCTCGATGGTCACGGCAAAGCGACTTGCGATCCCGAAGTGTTCTACGCGACGCCGCCCGGGGCCATTCTCCCGGTGGGCGCGCACAAGGGCTCGGGCTTGTCGATCTTCTGCGAGATCTTTGCCGGCGCGCTGACGGGCGGGGGAAGCAGTCACCCCAGGAACCCGACAGCAAACAAGCTGGTGAACAACCTGTTCTCGATCTTGCTAGCGCCCGCGAGCTTCAGCACGGCCGATGCCTTTTCGGCGGATATCGCCCGGTTGACCGAGTGGGTACGAGCGTCGCCGCCCGCGCAGCCGGGCGGCGAGGTCCTGCTGCCCGGCGAGCCCGAGCGGCGCAACCGCGCGCAGCGGATCGCCAACGGTGTGCCGCTCGACCCGACCACTATCGGCCAGCTCAGCGAAGCCGCGCAGGCGGTCGGACTGCCAAAACCGGATTTCGAGCGATACCGCGTCTAGGGGCGCACCGGCGCGATCCGTAGCGGGGGAGGACCTTGTCCGCCGGCGTGATGGTGGTGGTGTTGGCGGGTGCGTTGTTGCACGCGGTGTGGAATGCACTCATCCGTGGCTCGACCGATCGTTTTCTCGACACGGTAGCCCTGGTGGTGGGGGCTGCCGCGCTTTGCCTGACTTGGCTGCCGTTCGTTGCTCCGCCGGAGCGGGCGAGCTGGCCCTATCTCGCCACCTCGGTCGCGATCCATATGGCGTATTTCTCCCTGCTGGCGCTCGCGTACCGCAAGGGGGAGCTCTCGCTCGCCTACCCCATGATGCGCGGCGCCGCGCCGATTCTCGCTGCGCTCGCCGGCGCCGTTATTCTTGGCGAGCGGCCCTCCGCCGCCGGGTGGATCGCGCTTACCTTGCTGTGCGGCGGCGTCGTAGCGCTTGCGCTCGATTCCCGCCGCTCGGGCTCACTGCACCTGTCGACCCTCTTGTTCGCGCTGGGCAATGCGCTGATCATCGTGTTGTACACCCTGGTCGACGGTGTGGGCGCGCGCTCCTCGCAGCATCCGGTCGCCTACACCGGTTGGTTGCTATCGGTCACCGCGATCGTGCTGCTGCTCGCTTCATTGGCGCGCGATGCGCGCGGCACCCTGCGGCACTTGCGCCGGACTTGGCCGCGCGCCCTGGTCGGCGGTGCGTGCTCGCTCGGGGCATACGCTTCGGCGCTGTGGGCCATGACCTACGCGCCGATCGCCCATGTCGACCCGCGCGACTGGAAGGCGGTCACGGTGTCCGG